>NZ_JAUQTX010000330.1:0-6008 GCF_059803775.1 Azospirillum sp. UFLA03-27
ACCTTGATGTAGGACAGGGTGAACACCGCGTCCTCCGCCGCGACGATCAGGTCGCAGGCCAGCGCCAGCGGGAAGCCCGCCCCGCCCGCCGGCCCCTCGACCGCGGCGATCACCGGCTTGGGGCAGGCGCGCAGGCTGCGGATCATGGCGTGGAAGCTCTCCACCCCCGCCCGCACCGACTCGCGGTCGCCGCCGCGCGCCTCCTTCAGCCATTTCAGGTTTCCGCCGGAGCAGAAGGCCCCTTCCGCGCCGGTCAGCACCACCACCCCGACGGCCGGGTCCGCCGCCGCCGCGTCGAAGGCGGCGCGGGCCGCCTCCATCAGCGCCGGGCCGATCGAGTTGCGGGTGGCCGGGTCGTTGATGGTCAGGCGCAGGACACGGCCGTCCTGCGCGATGTCCAGGCCGGTCTTCTTATCGTTCGTGTTGGTCATCGGGGCGTTCCCTCCGGATTTTCGCTTCCGGGGGCATATTTGAACATTCCCTCGGCGGACGCCAGCAGCGCGCCGTCGCCCTTGCGCCGCACCTCGCCCCGGCAGCCGACGATCTTGCGCCCGCCGCCCAGCAGCGTGCCGCGGGCCACCACCGTGCCCTCCGCAACCGCGCCCAGGAAGCTGGAGGACAGCGACAGCGTGACCACCCGGCGGGAATGGCCGGGCACCGCGCAGTGAGTCGCCGCGAATCCCATGACGGTGTCGAGCAGGGTCATCAGCGCACCGCCGTGCAGGACGCCGCCCCGGTTGCGGTGCTGCGGAGCGATGGTCAGCTCCACCTCCGCCACGCCGTCCTCCCAGCGCACCAGCGTGTAGCCGAGCAGGGTCTGGAAGCCGGAGGCCGGTTCCCCCTTCATCAAGTCGTCCATAAAAGCGCTCTCCAACCCGTCTTCTTGGTTCTGGAGCGCCAGTGTCGCACAATTCCGCCTGTCAGTGCCGCCGCGCCGCCTTCAAAAAACGCTCGCGGTCGCTGGATCCGACACGCATGTCGAACACGTCGCCTTCCCGCTCCATGGTCAGCGGCACGTCGACCCCCGCCGGGCCGAGATTCCACAGGGCCCGGTAGAAGTCGGCCAGCGAACCCACCGGTTGCCCGGCGACGGCGCGCACCACGTCGCCGGCCCGCAGCTCCGCCCGCTGCGCCGGTCCGTCGCCGGCCAGACCGACCAGCACCACCCGCTCCCGCTCGTCCTGCGTCGCGTAGAGGCCGAGCCATGGGCGCGGCGGACCGGCGACTTTTCCGCGGGTCATCAGGTCGTCCAGGATCGGCTTCAGCAGGTCGATAGGCACGTTCATGTTCAGCGGCAGGACGCGCTCCTCCGGCGCCCGGTACTGGAGCTGGAGTGAACCGATGCCCAGCAGTTCGCCCCCCGCCCCCAGCATCGCCGTGCCGCCCCAGTTGGGATGGGCCGGCAGGGTGAACAGGGCGTCGTCGATCATGTATTCCCAGTAGCCGGCGAACTCCTGTCGGGCGACCACCCGCGCGGTGATGGAGCGCTCGCGCCCGCCGGCCCCGGCCACCACCACCGGGTCGCCCAACTGCACATGGCGCGACGAGCCGAGCATCAGCGCCGGCACGCCCAGCGGCGACAGCGCCTGCACCAGCCCGAAGCCGCTGGTGTGGTCATAGGCGACGACATGCGCCTGCACCGCCCGTCCATCGTTGGTGGTCAGCCAGATATCCTCGGCCTCCGCGATCAGATAGCCAATGGTCAGGACCAGCCCGTCCTCGCGGATGACGGCGCCCTGCCCGGCGCGCTCCGTGCCCAGCACGCCGGCGGTGTAGGCGTCTTCAGGAACGCTGGCCCGCAGCCCGACCACGGCGGACAGCGCCCGGTCCAGATCATAGGCCAGATCATCCGGGTCGGGCTGGAATTGCGGCGGAATCCGCCAGTCGTCGGACGGGTTCATCGGCGGCTCCTTTGCGCAGGGGGCGGTATGATCCTCTCCCCTTTCGGCGTGATTCTCTATGACGTTATCTGGGCTCCATGGCCTTATTTGGGAAGTCGAACGCACCTGCTAAGCCCGGCGTTCCTACCCCCCTCCTCCGCGCGTGAAACCAGCGAGCCGCAGTGATGTTGTCCGGGATCGCTTCACCAAGGCGACAACCGAGGGAGGACATGATGGGCCTGTTCGATTTCTTCCGCCGCGATCACGGCGAAAAGGTCGGTGCCGCGGACACTCCGACCGCCGACGAGCTGAAATCCCACCTGACGCAGGTCGGCCTGCCGACCAATGGGCTGGACATCCAGGTCGCCGACGACACGGTGACCGTGCGCGGCAGCGCCGCCTCGCAGGAGGAGAAGGAGAAGATCGCGGTGGCGCTCGGCAACGTGAAGGGCGTGTCGCGGGTGGACGACCAGACCGCCGTCATCGCCAAGGACCAAGGCGCGGGCGGCCCGGACCAGCCGACCGTGCCGCCGACCGAGCAGCCGGCCAGCCAGACGCAGTTCCACACGGTGGAGAAGGGCGACACCCTGTCCGCCATCGCCAAGAAGGTCTACGGCGACCCCAACCGCTACAACGCCATCTTCGAGGCGAACAAGCCGATGCTGAAGGACCCGAACAAGATCTATCCCGGTCAGGTCCTGCGCATCCCGCCGCAGTGACGCGGCACCGTCCCGCGGCGAGGGGAAGCGGCCCCGCCGCGGGATCGGTCCGCAAAGGTGCAGATCGCGCCGGAGTCTCCCGTCATTCCGACCGATCTCGAATTGCTCCGCCCAAGCCGCTCCGGCAGGCTTCCCGCCACTAACCGGCAGGGAGGAGCAGGCTATGAAGATCATCGGATACCCGGACGAACTCATTCCGCGCGTGGCGACGGCCAGCCTGGGGACGTACCGGACCCGGCAGGAATGCGCGGATCTGCTGGCCGGGATGGCTGACGCGGAGAAGGCGTTCAACTCGATCACGTGGCACAAGGTGATGCTGCTCGCCCTCACCAAGCCTGAGCCGTTGGACGAGGACACCATCCACGTCTATGAGAGCGAGGTGGACAACGCCATCGCCCGCGTGTTCCGCAAGATGAAGATGCTCAACACGCTGGCAGCCGCAGCCTCCAAGGATCTCGGCGCCCTGGCGAAGGCGAACCCGAAGGACGCGGTGGCGAAGAAGGCCCTGGCCGCTACCAAGGCGGTGCCGGGCGTCACGGCGAAGCTGGTGAAGGCCCTCGAGGACGCCATTGACAAGGACCACAAGGACATCAAGACCCGCTTGGCCAAGGACGAGGCGGCCCATGAAAAGCAGCGCAAGGCCGCTGCAAAGGCGGCGCAGCAAACCAATGGCGGCCAATTCGTGAACCCCTTCGAAGGCAAGGACATCGACGACATCCTGAAAAGCAGCAAGCTGACGCTTCTGCTGCACGCCTACGCCAAAACGGAGCAAACCGACGAGAACGTCGAGTTCCTGTCGATCACGCGCAAGGGCGTCGACCAGCGGGGCGCGCTGAAACTCTACAACCTGTTCATCGACCCGAACGGCGCGAAAAGCCTGAACATCACGGGCCAGCAGCGCGCCGATTTCTCCAATGGGATCGGCAACGGTGCCTATGTGGGCGTCCTGAAGGACATCCAGACCCATATTCGGATCGTCGTCAGTGGGAACACTCTGACGCGGGCGCAGGCCCTCGATGAGCCGGCCCTGCGCAAGCTCGGCTACAAGTGATGCCAACCGGCGCTGCCCTTCAGGCGACCTTCTTTCAAGGAACCTCCTTCAGGCGGCGCCGGGCCGCCAGCGGGTCAGGCGCGCCGCCAGCCGGTCGAATCCGGCGTCCAGCACCACCGCCAGGGCGGCCACGATCACCGCGCCCTGGATGACGTAGGCCGGGTTGGAGCCGTTCAGCCCGACGATGATCGGCAGGCCGAGGGTCTTCGCCCCGACCGTGGAGGCGATGGCCGCCGTGCCGAGATTGACGACCGCCGCCGTCCGCACCCCGGCCAGGATCACCGGGGCGGCCAGCGGCAGTTCCACCCGCCACAGCAGCGCGCCCGGCCCCATGCCCATGCCGCGCGCCGCCTCGCGCACCGGTTCCGGCACCGATTCCAGGCCGGCCACCGTGTTCTCGACGATGGGCAGCAGCCCATAGAGCGTCAGCGCGATCAGCGCCGGGGCCGGGCCGAAGCCCAGGACGGGGACCGAGACGGCCAGCACCGCCACCGGCGGGAAAGTCTGGCCCATCGCCGCCACCGCGTCGAGGATGCCGCGGAATTCCCGTCCGAAGGGTCGGGTCACCGCGATTCCCGCCGCCCCGCCAAGCAGAACCGCGATCAGGCTCGCCCCGCCGGCCAGAGCCAAATGGTCCAGCGTCAGGGCCAGGAAACCGTCCGCCTCGTACAAGGGCCGGTCGAGCGCCGGGAAGGCTGCGGCAAACAGCGGCTTCAGCGCCGGCATCCCCAGCACCAGCGCCGCCAGGACGAGCAGCCCCAGCGCCAGCCGGTCCGTCAGCAGACTCCGCAGGCGGCTCACGACCGGTCCGGCCCGCGCAGCAGGTCGGCGAGATGGAGCGTGCCCGCCAAGCGTCCCTGCCCGTCCGCCACGGGAAGCCGGTCGGTGCCGCGCGCCACCATCACGGCCAGCGCCTGACGCAGCGACGCCCCCGCCGCCAGCGGATCGCCCGGCACCGCTTCGCCGGGGCGCAGCCGCTCCGCCACCGTCTCCACGGCCAGCCGCTTCAGCCCCCAATCCTCGCGCCCCACCAGATCGCGCACCCGGTCATCGGCGGGGGCGGTCAGGATGTCGCGCGGCGTGCCGGTCTGCACCAGCCGTCCACGGTCCAGAATGGCGATCCGGCTGGCCAGCGCCAGCGCCTCGTCCATGTCGTGGGTGACGAAGACGATGGTGGTCCCGGTCGCCTTGTGGATCGCCGCCATCTCCGCCTGCAAGGTGCCGCGGGTGATCGGGTCGAGCGCGCTGAACGGCTCGTCCATCAGCAGGATGTGCGGCTCTGCCGCCAGCGCGCGGGCGACGCCGACGCGCTGCTGCTGGCCACCGGACAGTTCGTGCGGGTAGGCGCCGCGGTAGCGCTCCGGGTCGAGGTTCAGCAGGGCGAGCAGTTCCGTCACCCGGTCGCGCACCCGCGCCCTGGGCCAGCCGAGCAGGTTCGGCACGGCGGCGATGTTGCGCTCCACCGTCCAGTGCGGGAACAGCCCGACGCTCTGGATCACGTAGCCCATGCGGCGGCGCAGCGTTTCCGGCTTCAGGCGGGCGATGTCCTCGCCCTCCACCCGGATGGTCCCGGCGTCCGGTGCGATCAGCCGGTTCATCATCCGCAGCACCGTGGACTTGCCGGAGCCGGACGGCCCGATCAGCACGCGGAACTCCCCGGCCGCCACGGTCAGCGACAGGTCGTCCACGGCGGTCCAGGCGCCGAACCGCTTGGTCACTCCCTCGAAGGCGATCACGCCGCCGTCCTCCCGAGCCTCGACAGCGCCAGCGCCGAGGCCAGCTTCAGCGCCGCGTCGGCGGCGACCGCCAGCAGGATCACCGGCACCGCCCCCAGCAGCACGAGGTCCAGCGCGTTGGCGAACAGCCCCTGGAACATGATCGCCCCCAGCCCGCCCGCGCCGATCAGCGCCGCCACCGCGGCCAGCCCGACCGCCTGGACCAGGGTAATGCGCAGCCCGGCCAGGAACACCGGCAGGGCCAGCGGCGCCTCGACCCGCCAGAAGACCTGACGCGGCGTCATGCCGATGCCGCGCGCCGCTTCCCGCACCGGCTCCGGCACGCCGGCCAGACCGGCGGCGGTGTTGCGCGCGATGGGCAGCAGCGAATAGAGCGTCAGCGCGATCACCGCCGGCACCGGCCCCACCCCGCCGATGCCCAGCCCCGGAAAGGCCGCGGCCAGCGCCGACAGCGGGGCCAGCAGCAGGCCGAACAGGGCGATGGACGGGATCGTCTGCACAACGTTCAGCACCGGGAAGACCAGCCGCCCCACGGCGGCGGCGCGCTGCGCGGCGATTCCCAGCGGCACACCGATCAGCAGCTGTCTCTTATACACATCTGACGCTGCCGACGATTATACGC
>NZ_JAUQTX010000331.1:0-5985 GCF_059803775.1 Azospirillum sp. UFLA03-27
GTTATAGTCTCGTGGGCTCGGAGATGTGTATAAGAGACAGACGCTGTCGTAGCTCTCGTTCACGCCGATGGCGGTCGTGACGGCGTTCTTGAAGCGCTTGTCCACGAAGGTCGGGAACTCCATTTCCAGCAGCCAAGCGACGGGCACGTCCTCGACCAGGATCTTCTGGGCGGCGGAGTAGAGCTGCTGGCGCTCATCGTCCTTGTTGGTCTGGGCGGCCTTGGCGAACAGCTGGTCCACCTCGGGGTTGGAGTAGCCCATGGTGTTGGAGAACATCACGCCCTTGCGGATGTTTTCCGAGACGTAGGTGCGCGTCACGCCGAGCGCCGGGTCGCCGTACTGGTAAACGAAGTTGAAGCTCAGGTCGTAGTCCCAGTTGGACACCCGGTTGACCCAGCCGGCGGCGTCGGTGGTCTCCAGCGTCACGTCGACGCCAACGCGCTTCATCGCCTGCTTCACATACTCGCCGAGGCGGGTCCAGGTCTCGCCGTAGGGCATGACGAGCAGGCGGACCTTGGCGCGCGTGCCGTCGGCGCCCTTCTTGTAGCCGGCCTCCTCAAGCAGCGCCTCGGCCTTCTTCGGGTCGAAGTCGTACTTCTTGACGTTGGCTTCGTGGAAGCGGGTGACCGAGTTCACCGGGCCGGTCGCCGGACGGCCGAGGCCGAACCAGATCTTGTCGCGGATGAACTTGCGGTCGATGGCGTGCATCATCGCCTGCCGGAAGCGCTTGTCGTCCAGCGGCTTGTTGCGCGTGTTGATCTCGATCCAGGACAGCGGGGCGAAGAACTCGTAGCCCTTGGTCGTCATCTCGACGTTGGGCAGGCCCTTCAGGCGCGGGACGTCGAAGGTCTCGATGTCGTTGAACTGGGTCTGCTGGACGGTGCCCTGCTCCACGGCGACGGCGCGCGAGGCGGCGTCGGGGATCACGCGGAAATAGATGTCGTCCAAGTAGGGCTTGCCGGCCTTCCAATACTCGTCGTTGCGGACGAGATGGATGTAGGAGCCCTTGTTCCACTCCTTGAACTTGAAGGGGCCGGTGCCGATCGGGGTGGCGTTGGCCGGGTTGGCCTTGAAGTCGGTGCCTTCATAGATGTGCTTCGGCATCATCGGGGCCGACGACACCTCGAAGGCCTGGAGGAACGGGCCGAACGGCTCCTTCAGCGTGAACTGGACGGTGTAATCGTCCAACGCCTCGATCTTCTCGCACTTGGAGAAGGTGGCGCGGGCGCGCGGGTGGGTCTCCATCAGGAACTTGGAGGTGGAGAACACCACGTCGTGGGCGGTGAAGGGCTTGCCGTCGTGCCACTTGGCGTTCTTCACCAGCTTGAAGGTGTAGACCTTACCGTCGGGCGAGACTTCCCAGCTTTCCGCCAGTTCCGGCTGCGGCTTCAGGTCGAAGCCGAAGGTCAGCAGGCCCTGGTAGATCTTGCCGGCGACCGTCTGCGTCGGACCCTGCTGGTTCAGGCCCAGCACCAGGATCGGCGGTTCCGGCTGGACGATGATGTTCATCGTGCCGCCGCGCTCCTGCGCCACGGCGACGCCGGGTACGGTCAGCGCCAGCGGCGCCGCCAGGGCTGCGGCCAGCGCCGCGGCGGTCAGGGTTTGGCGAAAGTGACGCAAACGATTGCTCATGTCTGAAGCCCCCTTATTGTTGATTCTCGTCACACGACTGTTATGGATCGATGGATTCCAGGCCGCACCAGTCGGCCATGAACAGGGCCAGCACGGCGGTCACCTTCGCCATGCTGTCGAGCGAGACGGACTCGTCGATGCCGTGGATGCGCTCCGCCTCCGGGCCGTAGCAGGTGGCCGGCGTGTCGCCGTACAGGACGAAGTTGCGGACGTCGGTGGTGCAGGTCTGGGCCAGCTTCGGTGCCGGGGTGCCGAAGATCGACCGGTGCGCGGCGTCCAGGGCCTCCAGCATCGGGTGATCGGGGTCCAGCGTGCAGCCCTCCGCCTGGAAGCCGCGGAAGACGACGCGGGCGTCGATCCCCTTGAGGTCGGAGTCGCCGCGGCAGGCCTCGGCCACCGCGCTCTCGATCTCGGCGCTGACCTCGGCGGCGGCGCGGCCCGGCGGGAAGCCGAAGCGCAGCTCCATCCGGCAGCGGGTGGGGACGGAGGACGCCCATTCGCCGCCGTCGATGTGCCCGACATTCAGGTTGTAGGGATGGTGATGGTGCGCATAGGCGGGATGCCGTCCGTCCGGGTGGTTCCAGGCCGACTCCAGCGCCTTCAGATGCTTCAGCACCCGGAAGGCCGCCTCGATGGCGTTCAGCCCGGCGCCGGTGTCCAGCACATGGGCGGGGCGGCCCGTCACCTCCAGCTCGCAGCGGATGACGCCGACCTGGGCGATCTGGAGCGTGTGGTTGAAGGGCTCCGGGATCACCGCGGCGTCGGCCTTGTAGCCGCGGGCGACGCAGGCGAGCGCGCCGTTGCCGGTGCATTCCTCCTCGACCACCGACTGGAGATAGACCGGTGCGGCGGGCTGGACGCCCAGGCTTTGCAGCGCCTTGAAGGCCATGACATAGGCGGCGATGCCGGCCTTCATGTCGCCGGCGCCGCGGCCGTAGAGGCGGCCGTCGCGGACCACCGGCTCGAAGGGCGGGGCGGACCACAGCTCCTCCGGCCCGGTCGGCACCACGTCGATGTGGCCGTTCAGGATCAGCGACTTGCCGGTCGCCCGCCGGGGCTTGTGGACGCCGACGACGTTCTCGCGGCCTTCATAGGAGATCAGGGAGGGGGACCAGCCGGGCTGAGCCTTCAGCGCCTCCTCGTCGATGGCGAAGCGGTCCACCTCCAGGCCCATGTCCCGGAATATCCGTTCCATCAGATCCTGCGCCGGGCCTTCCTGCCCCAGCAGGCTGGGGCTCCGGACCAGATCGGACAGCAGGCTCACTCCGTCCTCGCGCAGCTTCGCCACCGCGCCCAGGATCGCATCCCGGTCCACGGCTGCAATGCTCCGCCCACCCTCGTGGGATGCGGGCATGACGACTCCGTTCTTACCACTCCGCCGCGCAGTCGTCCTTATCAGTCGGCAAATCTCCGGAAAGAAACTGTGGCGATTTCGACTTTTGGACTAGGACCACCGGATTTGCCCGATTGGGCCAAGCCGGGGATCGACCGCTGACGACCGGCGTATTACAATTCAGCTTCTCATCCTCCGCCAAATCGATAATCCTCATTGCCGACATAAGCAGGATTTATGGCGATGGGTTTTCCCCCGATGACGGCGCGCGACCTGGAGCGGCTCGGCCACCAGCTGGACTGGAACCTGCTGCGCACCTTCATGGTGATCGTGCAGGAGCAGGGGCTGACCCGCGCGGCGCAGCGCCTGGGGCTGACCCAGCCGGCGGTGTCCCAGGCCCTGAAGCGGCTGGAGGACCAGATGGGCCGCTCGCTGATCGAGCGGGGGCAGGGCCGCTTCCGGGTGACCGAGGCGGGTGAGATCATCTACGCCGAGGTGCTGGAGATCTACGGCAATATCTCCCGCTTCGCCGTCCTGATGCGCGACATCCGCGAGGAGATTTCCGGCCATATCCGAATTCTGCTGGCCAGCCGGATCCAGTCGCTGCTGTTCGACGCCCTGCTGGAGCGCTTCCACGCCACCCACCCGCAGGTGACCTTCCGGCTGGACGTGATGGCGAGCGCCGACGTCCACATGGCGATCCAGCAGAAGACCGGCTCGCTCGGCCTCTGCCTGATGCGGGAGCCGCCGCCGCTGGTCGAACACGCTCTGTTCGCCCGCCAGATCTACCGCCTCTATTGTGGGCCGCGGCACCATCTGTTCGGCCGCACCGGCCTGACGCTGGGCGATCTGCGCAGCGAGGGGTTCGTCTCCTTCACCTCCGACCAGATCGGCGGGGTCCTGTCGCCGCTCGCCGTCTTCCGCGCGCAGGAGGGGATCGAGAGCCGGATCGTCGGCGCTTCGGTCAATCTGGACGAGGTGCGGCGGATGATCTCCGTCGGGCTGGGCATCGGGCCGCTGCCGCGCCATGTGGCGGAGCGCGACGTGCGCGACGGGCTGCTCTGGCCCCTGCCGCCGGAGGAGGGGGTGGCGCCGGTGGACATCCATCTGCTGTGGAACCCCGCCTCCAAGATGAACCGGGCGGAGCGCGCCTTCATCGAGCATTGCCGCGCCGCCATCGCCGGCATTCCGCTCGACCTGCGCTTCGATCCGGTGGCGGTGAGCGAGTGGATCGACCACCAGTTCGGCGGCGACTGATCCTTCCGCGTATTTGATGTCCCGTTTCTGACGCCCTTGGGGGCTTGCGCCGTCATCCAGCGGATGACGCGGCGCGGCGCTTGCCCGCTTGCAAGCGGCCGCAAGCAAAAATTCCCATTGTCTTCTCCGCTCTTTGATAAGCGGAAGATTCTCTTTTGAAAAACAAAGACTTCCTGGAGTCTTCGCAAAAAGATGCCGGGAATCTCACAAAAATGCCCCGCCAGGAACATTCCTCGAATTGGTAGTAGACGCATATGCCAAAGGGCGAAACCGCCAAAAAACTCATACCAGTAGATAACACCTCAAGAGAGCATTGACATATGGCTAACCTGTACGGACCGAAGACGCTGACGGCCCCCGCTGGTGCGATCGTCATAGCACCCGGCGCCAACATCCAATCCATCGTCAATGGCGCTCCCGCTGGCGCGACCTTCTGGTTGCAGCCGGGCGAGTACCGTCTCCAGTCGATCACGCCCAAGGACAACCAGACCTTCATCGGCGCCGAAGGCGCCGTGCTGAACGGGTCGAAGCTGCTGACCGGCTTCACCCAGGACAGCGCCGGGCGCTGGGTGGTCGGCGGGCAGACCCAGCAGGGCGAGCGCCGCGCGACGGATGAGGCGACGCCCGGCGCGATGCGCGCCGGCTATCCGGAAACCGTCTATGTCGACGACAAGCCGCTGACGCCGGTGGACGCGCTGTCGAAGCTGAAGGCGGGAACCTTCTACTTCGATTACAACGCCGACAAGATCTATCTGGGCGACAACCCGGCGGGGCACAAGGTGGAGGCCGGGACCACCGCCCGCGCCTTCGGCGGCACCGCGGACGGCGTGACGGTCAAGAACCTGGTCATCGAGAAATACACCCCGCCGGCGCAGGAAGGCGCCATCCAGGGCGACGTCAACTGGACCATCCAGGACAACGAACTGCGGCTGAACTACGCGGTCGGCGCCACGGCGCAGGACGGCAGCAGGTTCATCGGCAACTACGTCCACGACAACGGCGAGATGGGGCTGGGCGGCGCCGGGGCCAAGATCCTGGTCGAAGGCAACGAGATCGCGCGCAACGGCGCCTGGTCCGGCATCGACGTGTTCTGGGAGGGCGGCGGCACCAAGTTCGCCTACACCACCGATCTGGTGGTCCGCGGCAACTACTCCCACGACAACACCGGCTTCGGCCTGTGGACCGACATCGACAATGTCGGGACGCTGTACGAGAACAACGTCCTCGTGAACAACAGCGGCGGCGGCATCACCCACGAGATCAGCTACGACGCGATCATCCGCAACAACGTGATGGTCGGCAACGGCGCCAAGCCGCAGGCCGAGGGCTGGCTGTGGGGCGGGTCGATCCAGATCCAGAACTCGCAGAACGTCGAGGCCTACGGCAACAAGATCGACATCACCGGGGTCAAGGGCGCCAACGGCATCGTGATGATCCAGCAGGACCGCGGCGCCGGGGAACTCGGGACCTGGACCACGACCAACAACAAGGTCCACGACAACATCATCGTCTCCAAGGACGGCAACGGCCAGTCGGGCGGCGTCGCCGATTACAACGAAGCCGGCATGCTCAACGGCGGCAACGTGTGGGACAACAACACCTACTACATGCCGGACGGCGACCGCTGGCGCTGGGGCGACTTCCCGGAAGGCGACAGCTGGTCCGCCTACATGAACGCGACCACGCAGGACGAGCATTCGACCCTGTCCCAGGCCTACCCCTCGACCGCCGGCTGGACGACGGTCACGCCCACCACCCCGACC
>NZ_JAUQTX010000332.1:0-5992 GCF_059803775.1 Azospirillum sp. UFLA03-27
GTCGTCTGACATAGCGACAGCACGACAGCGCGTGAGGCGCCCGTCAGATCGTTTCTGTGCATCAGCGTCAGATCGTCAGCAGCGACACTGACGCCGGTGCGAGATCATGACGGTGAAGCTGACGTTCGCGACGCTCATTGTGGTTCAAGGGGTGGGGGTGCCTGACGACAACCCTTTGCAGGCGAACAAAAAAACGGGCTGGTGCGGAGGGTGGGAAGCCGTCCTCTCATCGAGCGGTGTCGCGGGTCAATTACCGTCAGCCCGTTCAGCGCTGCCGGTCGCGCCAGCCGGAGCCGGGGCGCTCCTCGGGTTCGATCGTACCGAGACGGCGGCCGTGGGTGTCGCGCAGCACGCCGTTGCCGGTGACCGGGTCGCGGTCGACCGTGCCCAGGCGCCGGCCGTAGGTGTCGCGGATCACCAGATCCTTCGACACCGGGTCCCGCCCGATCGTCGCCTCGCGCCGGCCGTAGCGGTCGCGCAGCGTGGCGTCGGCCAGCGCCGGGGCGGCGGCGAGCAGAGAGGTGTAGGCCATCGACAGGATGACAACGACGAGCCGGCGCATGTCGGTCTCCGGGGGCCGGTTTGACAACCTGTAATGTCAAACGCGATAATCCAACGATGGAAGCCGCACCAGGTCTTGCACACCCGGCGCGGCTAATCGTAGGCACGCAACAGCGAGATTCAGTATGCCAGACGAAGCTGGCCTGGGCAACGCCGAGGGCCTTGTCGTGAAGGTCGACGACGAGGCTGTCGATCGTTGTAATCGGACCTTTGAGGATGGCCAGAAAGCCCAGGAAACAAGCGCCTCTCAGCCGGTTCGGGGGCGTTCCCCTAGTGCGACCTCGAAGGCGACCTCAAAAGCCTCCTCAAGCCCCATCTCCGGTCCATCATCCTCGATCGTCAATCCCAGCTACTTCAACCTTCTCTGCGAGCGAAGCGAGCAGTCCCTGGATTGGCTCAGGTTTAAGGGGAAATGCAACCATTGGCTGTTCAGCCAGCTACCGCAGAAGCGCTTGACCCGCTGGACGAACTACGGCCTGAACGAGAAGATCGCGTTGGCCTGGTTGGCAATGGAAGCCCGCGGCGGGTTCGAGGCGTTGCTCGACGTGGCTCTCAGCGACCGGGAAGCCGAGCGGCCGCAGACCATGATCCAGAACCTCCTGAAGCGCCTGAACGGCCTGGAGGGGGACAAGGTGCTCTACCTGGGCGGCGTGGTCTACAAGCCCGAGACGCGCTACTATCTGCGGAATCCGCACGTCCATCTGATTCTCAACGTCCGGCCGGGCACAGCGCGCTGGGACGAGCTGGTATCGTGGGTCCAGAAGCAGAACGCCGACTGGACGGGCCGAGCGAAGCTCAAGCCGGTGGATGACAAGGAGGGCGGCCTGCCGGGCAAGGTCTACTACATCGCCGGCCGGAAGAACCTCGGCAACGTCAACTGGGACTCCGACCTCCGGATGTCGAGCGAGTTGAAGGACCACGCCTTCGATCTCGCTGCATCACCGCGAGAGAACGCTCCGGTCTGGACGGTCGAGGATCAAGCCGAACTCGACTGGTTCATCGAGCAGGCTGGCGCTGGCTCCGTCGCGATCGAGATGCAGGATGAGATCGGGAACAAGGAGACGAGGGCCGTCCACCAGCCGGTGGCGACAAGCCCCTCGTCGAGCACCCACGTCAAGATCGACGACGGCTCGGTGTTCGACGGCGTCGACATGGACGCGGCAGTGGTCGAGGACGAGGACAGCGTGTTCGCCGGGATCGACTTCACCGGCATGCAGGACAAGCCAGACGACCAGGGCAGCGTGTTCGCCGGCCTGGTCGGGTTCAAGTCGGATGACTCGTAGGATGCGTCAGGAGCACGATCTGCTGTTGACGGCGTTGTTGTGCGTCTCGACGCTCACATCGCGCTCCTGAGTGATCCTACGGCCGGGGCGTGAGTCTGACACACGCTTCAACGACAGCATGCAGTTGAGCACCCGATCGTCCAGACAAACGCGCTCAGGCGGCCGTCCACTCCTCGGCCAGCGCCTCGGCCTGCTGGAGCACGGTGATGATCGCCTGGTTCTCCAGATCTGGCGGGTAGCCCCACTTCCGGAGGATCTTCTTCACCGTTAGCCGGATCTTCGCGCGCGCCGACTCCTTCCGGTGCCAGTCCACGCCGACGCTGCCCTTCACGGCCACCAGCAGCTCGTGCGCGATGACGAGGAGCTGCTTGTTGCCCATCAGTTCGACGGCGCTGCCGTTCTGCGCCAGCGCGTCGTAGAACGCGGCCTCCTCCGGGCTGAGGCCAACCTCTTCCCCGTTGGCCACCTGCTCCTTTAGGGTCTTCGCCAGGGCGATCAACTCCTCGATCACCTGGGCCGTGGTGACGGCGTTGTTGTGGTAGCGCTCGATCGCCGCCTCCAGGCGCTCCGAGAAGCTGCGCGACTGCACGACGTTGGTACGAAGCCGGGACGTGATCTCGTTGTTGAGCAGCTTCCTCAGGGCCTCCAGCGCGAGGTTCTTTTGCTTGATCGCCCTCACCTCTTCGAGGAACTCGTCGGAGAGGATCGAGATGTCGGTCCGGCCGATGCCGGCGACCGACAGCAGGTCGACGATCTCCGTCGAGACGACAGCCCGGCTCACGATCTGCTGGATCGCAAGGTCGACGTCGGTCTCCGACTTCTTGCCGCTGCCGTTGCCGGTCTTCATCACCGTGGCGCGGACCGCCTGGAAGAAGCCGATCTCGTCGCGCAGGCGCCGGGCCAGGTCCGACGCGCTGGCGAGTGCGAACGCCTTGGTCAGCGCGAGCACCGCGTCAAGGTACCGCCGCCGGGCGCGCTTCTTGCCGTCCGGCGTCTTCTCCTTCTCCGCGTCCCGCTGCATCATTGCGAGGACCCACTCGATGGCTTCAGCCAGGCAGGCCAGTCGCTCGCCCGGCGTGCCGGTGATCCCGAGCGCGTAATCGAAGCCGTGGAACATGGCCTTCACGATCTCGTAGCGCTCCAGCAGGACGCCCTCCGCCTCCGCCTCGTCGATGCCGGTCTGGCTCTGGTCGGCGTCGCTGTACTGGCGCAGCGCGTCCTTCAGGCGCTCGGCGATGCCGATGTAGTCGACGATCAGGCCGCCGGGCTTGTCGCGGAACACCCGGTTCACGCGGGCGATGGCCTGCATGAGCCCATGCCCCTTCATGGGCTTGTCGACGTACATCGTGTGCATGCACGGCGCGTCGAAGCCGGTCAGCCACATATCGCAGACGATCACCAGGCGCAGCGGATCGTCGGGCTTCTTGGCCCGCTTCGCCAGCGCGCGGACGGCCTCCTTGTTGAAGCGGATGTGCGGGTGCCACGCGACCCGGTCCATGCGGCTGCCGGTCATGATGACCTTAATGGCGCCTAGCGCATCGTCGTCGTTATGCCAGTCCGGCCGCAGGCGGACAATGGCGTCATAGAGCTTCACGCAGATCGCACGGCTCATGCAGACGATCATACCCTTGCCGGCCATCGCTGCCGTGCGCGCCTCAAAGTGCTCCACGATGTCCTTAGCGACGAGCGCGATCCGCTGGTCGGCACCGACGATCGCTTCGATCCGGGCGTTGCGAGCCTTGACACGCTCGTTCTCCTCGCCATCCTCAATACCGCTGTCGTCGGCGACCTCGTCGTAGGCCGCCTCAATCTGCGCTTTGGCGGCGGGGTCCAGCTCGACGCGGGCCAACCGGCTCTCGTAGTAAATCGGGACGGTCGCCTCATCCTCGACTGCGCGCTGGATGTCGTACACGTCGACATAGCCACCGAAGACAGCCGGCGTGTTGATGTCCGCAGCCTCGATCGGCGTCCCGGTGAACCCGATAAATGAGGCTTTCGGAAGGGCATCGCGGATGTGCTTGGCGAAGCCGTAGGCGACCTTGCCGGTCTTCGCGTCGGTCTTGGCCTCGAACCCGTACTGGCTGCGGTGTGCCTCGTCAGCGATAACCACCACGTTACGGCGGTTGGTCAGCAGTGGGTAGCGTTCCTCCCCTGCCTCTGGCTTGAACTTCTGGAGCGTAGTGAAGATGACTCCGCCCGCCTCGACCGCGAGCAGCCGGCGCAGTTCCTCTCGATCCGCGGCCTGGCTCGGTGTCTGGCGGAGCAATTCCTTGCAGTTCGAGAAGGTCTGGAAGAGCTGGTCGTCGAGGTCGATGCGGTCGGTGATCACCACGATCGTCGGATTGGCCATCTCTGGCGTCACGACGAGCTGGCCGGCGTAGAAGGCCATCAGCAGGCTCTTGCCCGAGCCCTGCGTGTGCCAGATTACGCCGACCTTTCGGCTGCCGCCTGGGCGGGCTGCGGCGACGGTGCAGGTCACCGCCCGGCGGACGGCGTGGAATTGGTGATAGCCGGCGACCTTCTTGATGACGCTGTCGCCGTCGTCCTCGAAAACGATGAAGCCCCGAATGAACGGTAGCAGCAGCTCTGGCGCGAGCATGCCGGCCAGCAGGGTGTAGAGCTCCGGCGTCCCCTTTGCGGCGATCGTCTCGCCGTCCACGGTGCGCCAGGGCATGAACCGTTCGAGGTCCGCGGAGATCGATCCCACCCGCGCACGCAGGCCGTCGGAGATCACGCACAGGGCGTTGGTGCGGAACAGATCCGCGATGTCGGCCTTGTACGAGGCCATCTGGTTGAAGGCACCGGAGAGGTGTTCGTTGTCGGCGCCCGGCTTCTTCAGCTCGATGACCGCCACCGGGAGCCCGTTCACGAACAGGACCACGTCGGGGCGGCCTTCCTTCTTCTTCTGGATCACCGTGAATTGGTTGACCGCCAGGAAGTTGTTGCGCTCCGGCTGCTCGAAGTCGATCAAGCGGCAGACGTCGTGGACCACCCGGCCGGCCGCGGTGCTGTGGAACGACACCTCGACGCCGCGCACCATCAGGCGGTGGAGACGCCGGTTCTCCTGAAGCAGGTTCTGGGACTCCGCTTGGAGCACCGCCGACACCGCCGTGTCGATAGCCTCTTCCGGCAGGTGCGGATTGATCGCCGCCAGCCCCGTCCGCAGTCGCTTGACCAGCACGACGTCGCCGTAGCTGGCGCGCTCGGGCGCGCCGCCATCCGGAGAGATGTGCGGTCCCGGCAGGTAGGTCCAGCCAATCCCCTGAAGCCAGCCGATCGTGGCTTCCTCGACGTCGCTCTCAGGCATGTAAGCGGGCATAGCTAATCCTGTTCTCAGAGATTATCTCTCACGCAATCTTCGAGTTCGCACATTTGAACGTTGCCCGACATCAGCTTCGGTAGGAGGCTGTCCCGAATAGAGGCAAGAACATCGTTCTGCGCGTCGTTTTGACTCTGCTTACTCCATACGGGAGCCATGCAGCTCTCAAATTTCATCTGTATTTCTATAGGCGGCTCTACAACTTTAAGATTGTAAAATTCGTCGCGACTAGTTGACGGGATAGCAGATCCGCTATCCATCGAATTGATGTCGTGCCGAAGTATTGAGTAATAAGCCCAGCGGCGACTACATGGTATTTTTGGCTTCAGGTAAAATGCCGTGTCTATCACATAAAATGGACTTTCTGAGAAGTGAACTCCTCTATAAGCGCCTTTTCTCCCAACAATCACTCCAGCCTCGTTGCACAAAGCGGCGTGGTGTCGCCCAATAACTCCGTTAGTACCATACACAGGAAAGTCTGACAATGAGCTTTGATAAGCTTCCAGCCTTTTCCCGTACTCAAGGGTTGCTATTTCTGACCATTTCTTTACTTTCCATCCCTCTGGATTTCCGTGTTCATCTACAGAACTTGGAAACAAAACAGCGATGTCTGGAGCCAAAATTGTTTCCGCATCTCCCTTCATCTTGGCCTTCACTGGACCATAATCGACAAACCATTCTTTGAATACGGTAGCCGCTAAAAGCTCAAGCTTCTTGTTGATGCTTCGATTGATATAAATCTTCTTTTCTATTCTCTCTAATATCTTCACGATCTCGGATCGGCTTTTAGTCAGGCCGGGAATGCGGAACGCCAAGAAGTCTTCACGGG
>NZ_JAUQTX010000333.1:0-5963 GCF_059803775.1 Azospirillum sp. UFLA03-27
GGGGAGGGTTGGGCGGCTGCGGTGTTGTTCGGGCATTCGCCTTCCTGGCCGGTCGCAGCCCGTCCCGGACGCACCATATGTGAACCCCTGATGCCGATCCCCGCAGGAACCCCGGTCCAGCCGCGTCCCATGCCCGACCAGCCGTCCTTCCCAATGCCGCCTGAACCAGCGCTCACCGGGGCGCCCGCCGCGGCGCTTTCCAGTGCAGCCGCGGACCCGCTGCTGGTGCCGGGCCGCACCTGCTGGCGGGTGGAGCGGGCCGAGCGGGTCGGGGTCGTCGTCGATGCGGAGGACTATTTCGCGCTCGCCAAGGCGGCGATGCGGCAGGCGCGGCGCAGCATCTACCTGACCGCCTGGGACTTCGACGCCCGCATCCGGCTGACCCCGCAGGCGCGCCACCCGCGCCGCCCCGACAAGCTCGGCAACCTGCTGAACTGGCTGGCCGCGACCCGCCCGGACCTGACCATCCATGTGCTGAAGTGGGACTTCGCGGAGCTGTTCGATCTGGCCCGCTGGTCGCAGCCGCTGTTCCTGCGCGGCTGGCTCAGCCATTCGCGGCTCCAGTACCGGCTGGACGGCGACCATCCCGCCGGGGCCTGCCACCATCAGAAGATGCTGGTGATCGACGACCGGCTGGCCTTCTGCGGCGGGCTGGACATCACCGCCAACCGCTGGGACACCCGCGCCCACCGCGCCGACGAGCCGCTGCGCCGCCAGCCGGACGGCACCCCCTACGAGCCCTTCCACGACGTGATGATGGCGGTGGACGGCGACGCCGCCCGCGCGCTGGGCGACCTGTTCCGCGAACGCTGGCGCCGCGCCACCGGCTGCGTGCTGTCGCCGCCCGCCATGGACGTGCTTGGCGGCGGTGGCGGCCTTTCCGACGGCAAGCGTCCCCGGCGGCTGCGGCTGAAGGCGCGCCGGGCCGGGCCGGACAGCCCCGACCCCTGGCCGCAACAGCTCGTCCCGCTGCTCAAGGGCATGCCGGTCGGCATCGCCCGCACCGAACCCGGCTACAACGGGCGCGCCGAGGTGCGGGAGGTCGAGGCGCTCTACACCGCCGCCATCGCCGCGGCCGAGCGCTTCATCTACATGGAGAGCCAGTATTTCGCCTCGGTCGCCGTGGCCGAGGCGCTGAAGGCGCGGCTGGCCGAGCCGGACGGGCCGGAGGTGGTCGTCGTCAACTCCGCCCGCACGTCGAGCTGGCTGGAGAACACCGTGATGCTCGGCGCCCGCGCCCGGCTGGTGAAGGAACTGCGCGAGGCCGACCGCAACGGGCGCTTCCGCTTCTACATCGCCAAGACCGGGGAGGCGAAGACCGAGAGCGCCAAAACCGGCAGCGTCGGCATCACGATCCACGCCAAGGTGATGGTTGTGGACGACCGGCTTCTGCGCATCGGCTCGGCCAACCTGAACAACCGGTCGATGGGGCTGGATACCGAATGCGATCTGGCGCTGGAGGCGCCACACGGGAAGACGGAGGGTCGCGAGGCCCGGCGGGCCATCGCCGGGGTGCGCGACGACCTGATCGCCGAGCATCTGGGGGTGGCGCCGGAAAGTGTCGCGGCGGAACTGCGCCGCTCCGGCTCGCTCATCCGCACGGTGGAGACGCTGCGCCGGCCCGGCGGGCGGACGCTGGAGCCGCTGGAGGACGCTGATCCCGGCCTGCTGGCCGCCGCCGTCGCCGACTCCATGCTCTTCGACCCGGAACGCCCGGTGGGGGCGGCGGACATCGTGTGGCGCGTCCTGCCGTCGCGCATCCCGCGCCGTCACCACTGGCTGGCGCTGGGGGTCATCCTGGCGGTGGTCGGCGGAGTCTGGGGGCTGTGGAACCACACGCCGCTGCGCGACTGGGCGACCCTGGATGCCGTCCTCGGGGCGTTCGAACGCCTGCGCCAATCGGCCTTCGGGCCGCTGTGGCTGATCCTGCTCTATGTCGCCGGGGGCTTCGTGCTGTTTCCGGTGCTGCTGCTGATCGCGGCGACGGCCATCGCGCTGGGGCCGTGGATGGGCTTCCCCACTGCGCTGGCCGGGGTGCTGGCCTCCGCCGCGGCGCTGTTCTGGGTGGGCCGCCTCGCCGGCCGGCGCCCCATCGAGCGCTACGGCGGCGCGGTGGTGCGGCGGGCCAGCGACGCGCTCGGCGAGCGCGGCGTGCTGGCCATGGCGGCGCTGCGGGTGGTGCCGGTGGCGCCCTTCACCGTGGTGAACCTCGTCGCGGGGGCTTCCCGCATCCGCTTTCCCGACTATCTGTTCGGGACGATCCTGGGAATGGCGCCGGGAATTCTTGTCTTCAACCTGCTCGGGCACCAGCTTGAGCGTGTGTTGACGGAACCGACGCCCACCGACATGGTTCTTCTGGGGCTGGCGGCGGTGACCGCGCTGGGGCTCGGCTGGGCCGGCAATCGGCTGGTGCGGGCTCTGGCGGCGAAACGGCCGGCCGCGGGGCCGACCACTGGAGAGACAGCGAAGGGAGACCAACAGCGGTGATCCGATTCAGCCGAGAGCGTGTGCAGCGGATCGCCTCCGCGCTGCGCGCCGCCCGTGTCCGCCGCCCGAAGCGCCGCGTCGACAGCCGCAGCGGCCCGGTGCCGGAGGGCATGGCGCCGCTGCGCGTGGCGACCTGGAACATCCACAGCTGCGTCGGGCTGGACGCGCGCTTCGCGCCGGACCGCATCGCCGAGGTCATCAAGGAGCTGGACGTCGATCTGGTCGGGCTCCAGGAGGTCGGCTGGCACCACCGCGGCGAGTCCGGGCTGGATCAATTTGCTTTCCTGGAACGGGCGACCGGCCTGAAGGCCCACGCCGGCCCGACCAAGCACAACGCCCACGCCCATTACGGCAACGCCATCCTGACCCGGCTGCCGGTCCTGAAATGCGAGCCCATCGACCTCAGCATCGGGCGGCGGGAGCCGCGCGGCGGCATCGACGTGATCGTCGAGGTGGAGGGGCGCCCGGTGCGCATCATCGTCGCCCATCTCGGCCTCGACCCGTGGGAGCGGGCGCGGCAGGTCGGCGCCATCGTCGACCGGCTGGAGGAACAGCCGGCCCTGCCGACCCTGTTCATGGGTGACCTCAACGAATGGGCGCCCAACTCGCCTCGGCTGCGCAAGCTGGCCGAGGCATTCCCCGACTGGGCCAGTCCGCGCAGCTTCCACGCGCGAATGCCCACCCTGAGGCTCGACCGCATCTACGTGAACAACGGGTTGACCATCCCATCCTACGAGGTGGTGCGCACGGTGCTGACGCGTCGCGCGTCCGATCATCTGCCGGTGCGCGCCACCGTGGCGGTGCCATAACCGATATTCCCGCTGGGGTATGCCGGACCCTTGATTGCTGCAAGGCGCGTGCGCGGTTCCGCGGACGCGCCTTTTTCTTTGGGCTTGATCCTCCTGCCTTGCCTCCTTTGCAGTGCAGCGTTGCGCGGTCTGTTTCGTGTCGCTGACTGTTTCCCATGTAAGTTTTTTGCCCGAGAACGGGTGTCGGCTATTGACCTTCCGGATAAGGGCTGGCCAATCTATCGGTTGGTCATACGACCAATGACGGCCGACCAATGACGGCACCCAGCCGACCGGGCGTGGGACCAACCGCCGAAGCGAGGACATGTTGCTCTACCATCTCTACGATCTGCAGCACGCCGCTCTGCGCCCGATGCGCCTCCTGGCCGAAGCGACCCAGCACACCTTCCAGAACCCGTTCAGCCCGGTGTCCTACACCCGCGTCGGTCGCGCCATGGCCGCCGGCGCGGAACTGCTGGAGCGCACCACCCGCCGCTTCCCCAAGCCGGAATTCGGCCTGAAGACCACGGTGGTGAACGGCGAGACGGTGGCGGTCACCGAGCGCATCGCCCACCGCAAGCCCTTCTGCAACCTGCTGCACTTCGCCAAGCCGGAGGGCACCCCGGCGCAGCCGCGCGTCCTGCTGGTCGCCCCGATGTCGGGCCACCACGCGACCTTGCTGCGCGGCACGGTGGCGGCGCTGCTGGCCGACCACGACGTCTTCGTGACCGACTGGATCGACGCCCGGCTGGTGCCGCTGGCGCGCGGGCGCTTCGATCTGGACGACTACATCGACACGGTGACGGAGCAGATCCGTTTCCTGGGGCCGCAGACCCACGTCATCGCGGTGTGCCAGCCGGTGGTGCCGGTGCTGGCCGCGGTGTCGCTGATGGCGGCGGGGGACGAGGCGGTGCAGCCGCGCTCCATGACGCTGATGGGCGGTCCCATCGACCCGATGGCCAACCCGACCGTGCCGGTGAAGCTGGCGGCGACCCACCCGCTGTCCTGGTTCGAGCGCAACGTCGTCACCACCGTCCCGGCCTATTATCCGGGCGGCTTCCGTCAGGTCTATCCGGGCTTCGTCCAGCTCTCCGGCTTCATGTCGATGAACCTGGACCGCCACATCGGGGAGCATGTCGGCCTGTTCCGCCACCTCGTCCGCGGCGACGGTGATTCCGCGGAGCAGCACCGCCGCTTCTACGACGAGTATCTGTCGGTGATGGACCTGTCGGCGGAATTCTACTTGCAGACCATCGAGACGGTGTTCCAGAAGCATTCGCTCGCCAACGGCACCATGGAGTCGCGCGGGCGCAAGGTGGAGCCGGCGGCGATCCGCCGGACCGCCGTGATGACGGTGGAGGGCGAGCTGGACGACATCTCCGCCCCCGGCCAGACCGAGGCGGCGCACCGCCTCTGCGCCTCGCTGCCGGACGACATGCGCGCCCGCCATTTCCAGAAGGGCGTCGGCCACTACGGCATCTTCAACGGCCGGCGCTGGCGCGAGAGCATCATGCCGGCGGTGCGGGAGTTCATCCGCAAGCACGATTGAGACCCGTCAGCCCCCGCCCGCCGCGCTGCGGCGTGGCGGGGGTGTTCTCCTGTTCAGCGCTTTGGAACGCCCACCGGGCGCAGTTCGTGGAGCAGCCAGACCAGCCCGGACACCAGCAGGATCGCCCCCGCCTGATGGGCGGCGCCCAGCGGTATCCACACGACGCTCAGCAGCGTGGCGATGCCCAGCCCGATCTGCACCAGCACCATCGCCGCGCTCAGCAGCGCCACCCGCCCGGCGCGGCCGGGCAGGCGGGCCACCCACACCCGCAGGGCCAGCCCCAGGACCACGAGGCCCGTTAGCAGCGCCAGCACCCGGTGCGTCAGCTGGATGGCCGCGGTGTTCTCGAAAACGTTGATCCACCAGGGCGTCAGGTTGGCGACCTCCGGCGGGATGACGTGGCCGGCCATCAGCGGGAAGGTGTTGTAGGCCAGCCCGGCGTCCGTCCCGGCGACGAAGGCGCCCCAGACGATGGTGACGCCGGTCAGCCCCAAGGCCCAGCGCGCGTGCTTGCGCAGCCGGCCGGACTCGGTCGCCCAGCCGGCCAGCGGCAGCGGGTCGAGAATCCCCAGCGCGGTGCGCAGCAGCAGCCCGTAGATCACGATCGCCGTGCCGAGATGAAGCGCCAGCCGGTAGTGGCTGACGTCAGGCCGGTCGACCAGCCCGCTCTTGACCATGTACCAGCCGATCACCCCCTGGAGCCCGCCGAGCAGGAACAGCCCGGCCAGCTTGGGCCACAGGTCGGCGGGGATGCGCCCGTTGACCCAGAAGCGCAGGAAGGGGATCAGGAAGACGAAGCCGATCAGCTGGCCCCAGAAGCGGTGGAACCACTCCCACCAGAAGATCTGCTTGAAGGCCGCCAGATCCATTGCCGCGTTGTAGATGCGGAACTCCGGCGTGGTCTGGTAGAGGCCGAAGACGCGGTTCCATTCCGCCTCCGACAGCGGCGGCAGGATGCCGATCAGCGGCTTCCACTCCACCATCGACAGGCCGGATTCGGTCAGGCGCGTGATGGCGCCGATCACCGCCATGGCGAAGACCATCGCGCAGCAGACGAGAAGCCAATAAGCGATGGGGCGGGTGGAGGCCTGTCTCTTATACACATCTGACGCTGCCGACGATTATACGCGAGTGTAGAT
>NZ_JAUQTX010000334.1:0-5879 GCF_059803775.1 Azospirillum sp. UFLA03-27
GCGTATAATCGTCGGCAGCGTCAGATGTGTATAAGAGACAGGGTACAAGGTGGGTGCGGCGGATGAGCCGCGCGGCGTGTCGGGCATCGCCCATTTCCTGGAGCATCTGATGTTCAAGGGGACGGAGGAGGTTCCGCCCGGCGCCTTCTCCCGCATCGTCGCCAAGAACGGCGGGCGCGACAACGCCTTCACCTCATGGGACTACACGGCTTATTTCCAGAACGTGGCGCGCGACCGGCTGGAGCTGGTGATGAAGATGGAGGCCGACCGCATGTCGAACCTCCGCCTCACCGACCAGCTGGTCTATCCGGAGCGCGACGTCATCATCGAGGAGCGCCGCCAGCGCATCGAGAACGAGCCCGCCGACCGCATTGGCGAGCAGGTCAACGCCACCCTCTACGTCCACCACCCCTACGGCACCCCGATCATCGGCTGGCCGCAGGAGATGGCCACGCTGACGCGGGAGGAGGCGGAGTCCTTCTACAAGAGCTGGTACGCGCCCAACAACGCCGTGCTGGTGGTGTCCGGCGACGTGACGGCGGAGGAGCTGAAGCCGCTCGCCGAGAAATACTACGGCGGCATCCCCACCCGCCCGGTGCCGGAGCGCGTCCGCGTGCAGGAGCCGCCGATCAGCGCCGCCCGCCGGGTCATCCTGCGCGACGACGAGGTGCGCCAGCCCTCGATCCGCCGCAACTGGCTCGCCCCCTCCTACCGCACCGACAAGAAGGGTTACGCCTACCCGCTCCAGGTGCTGTCGGAGATCATGAGCGGCGGCCCGACCTCCCGCCTCTACCGCAGCCTCGTCGTCGAGCAGCGCATCGCGACCTCGGCCTGGCTGGGCTACAGCCCGTCGTCCTGGGACATGACCTCGCTGGCGGCGGGCGCCTCGCCGGCTTCCGGCGTCACCATGGAGAAGCTGGAAGCGGCGCTGGAAGCCGATATCCGGACGCTCGTCGAGAAGGGCGTGACCGAGGAGGAGGTGGCCACCGCCAAGAAGCGCATGCTGGCCGAGGCCGCCTACGCCCGCGACAGCCTGACCGGCCCGGCCCAGACGCTGGGCGCCGCCATCGCCACCGGCCAGAGCATCGACGACGTGGAGAACTGGCCGGTGCGCATCGACGCGGTGACCGCCGATCAGGTCAACGCCGCCGCCCGCGCCGTTCTGGGCCAGACCAACCACGTCACCGGCCTTCTGCTGCCGCTCCAGGACAAGGGAAGCTGAGATGATCGTCCTATCCAAGCGCCTCGTGTCCAAGCGCGTCTTCGGCGTCTGTCTTTTCCTTTTCGCCTTCGCCATCACCACTCCGGCAGCCGCCATCGAGATCAAGCGGGTGGTCAGCCCCGGCGGGATCGAGGCGTGGCTGGTCGAGGACCGCAAGGTCCCCATCATCGCCCTGGAATGGGCCTTCGAAGGGGCCGGCGCGTCCGACCCCAAGGGCAAGGAGGGCCTCGCCAACCTCGCCGCCCGCACGCTGGACGAGGGCGCCGGTCCCTATGACAGCCAGGCCTTCGCCGCGCGGCTTCAGGACAACGCCATCGCGCTGGGCTACGACGCCGGACGCGACGGCTTCGGCGGCAGCCTGCGCACGCTGAGCGACCGCCGCGACGAGGCGTTCGAGCTGACCCGCCTGTCGCTGGCCGAGCCGCGCTTCGACGCGGAGGCGGTGGAGCGCATGCGCGCCGCCGTGCTGTCCAGCCTGCGCCGCGATCAGGCCGATCCCAACTACGTCGGACGGCGGCTGTTCTATTCCACCGCCTACCCCGGCCACCCCTACGGCGACGAGATCCGCGGCACGCTGGAGTCGCTGCCGACGATCACCCCGGACGACCTGCGCGGCTTCGTGAAGACTGGCTTCGGGCGCGACCGGCTGGTCGTCGCCGCGGCGGGCGACATCAGCCCGGAGGATCTGGGCCGCGCGCTCGACCATGTGTTCGGCGGCCTGCCCGCCACCTCCGCGAACGCCGCCATCCCCGACGTCGAGCCGAAGGGGCTGGGCGAGACGCTGGTCGCTACCCGACCGACCGCGCAGACCGTCATGCTGATGGGCCAGACCGGGCTCAAGCGCGCCGACCCCGACTGGTACGCGGCGACCGTGATGAACTACGTCCTGGGCGGCGGCGGCTTCGGCTCCCGCCTGATGGAGGAGGTGCGGGAGAAGCGCGGCCTCAGCTACGGCGTCTACAGCTACCTGATCCCGATGGACCATTCCGCGCTGGTCATGGCCGGCGGCAACACGGTGAACGCCAAGGCCGGTCAGGCCCTGGACATCATGCGCCAGGAATGGAAGCGCATGGCCGACCAGGGCGTGACGGAGGAGGAACTGGCCGACGCCAAGACCTACCTCACCGGCAGCTTCCCGCTGCAGCTCAGCAGCACGCAGGCGATCGCAGGCATCCTGCTCCAGGTCAAGCGCGACGAGTTGGGCATCGACTATCTCGACCGCCGCAACGCCTTCATCAACGGCGTCACCCAGGCGGACGTGCAGCGCGTCGCCAAGCGGCTGCTCGACCCCAACCGGCTGCTGACTGTGCTGGTCGGCCGTCCGGAAGGCGTGACCGCGACGCGGACCATCGACGGGGGGAGCTGAGAAAGGCGCCGCGGTGGGCCCCCCACCGCGGCGACCCTTCTTACGCCAGATCCGGTCTTACGCCAGATCCGGTCTTACGCCAGATCCGGCTGGCTCCCCGGAAAGCGCGGATCGCCGGGATCGATTGGGCGGCCCGGCACCTTGCCGGGGATGATCCCCACCTGATCGGGCCGCTCGTCCTCGCGGCGTTCCTCCTCGGCCGGACCCGGCGGGTTCAGTTCGGGTTTGTTCGGATCGCTCATGGTCACCTCCTGTCCAGAAAAGAACACAGGGCAACGGTTGCCGGTTTCATCCACCGCCCCGCATAGTCCGCTCAAACTAGACCGCTTCACCTAGACCTTTGTGCACGTTGGATGCGCCGCTTTGGCGCGTACCCGGCGCGCACCGATCGGTGCTAGGCTCCGCGCACGCGAGAAGGAGGCAAAATCCCGATGTCAGCGCTCACCCGTTCGCCCGCCTGGGAAGCCCTGGCCCGTCATCGCCAGGACGTTTCGACCCTCCATATGCGCGACCTGTTCGCCGCCGACGCCGACCGCTTCAACCGCTTCTCCCTGGAAGCCTGCGGCCTGCTGTTCGATTATTCGAAGAATCGCATCACCGAGGAGACTCGGACCCTTCTGCTCGACCTCGCCCGCCAGCAGGACGTGGAAGGCTGGCGCGACCGCATGTTCGCCGGGGAGCGGATCAACATCACCGAGGACCGCGCCGTCCTGCACACCGCGCTGCGCAACCGCTCCAACCGCCCGGTCATGGTGGACGGCCAGGACGTGATGCCGGAGGTGAACGCCGTCCTGCACCGGATGGAGCGCTTCGTCCGGCAGGTCCGCGACGGTGCCTGGACCGGCTACACCGGCCACCCGATCACCGACATCGTCAACATCGGCATCGGCGGGTCCGACCTCGGCCCGGTGATGGTGACGGAGGCGCTGACCCCCTACCTGCACCCGCAGATCGGCGTGCATTTCGTCTCCAACGTCGACGGCACCCACATCAGCGAGACGCTGGAATGGCTGGACCCGGAGACGACGCTGTTCGTCATCGCGTCCAAGACCTTCACCACCCAGGAGACTCTGACCAACGCCCACACCGCGCGGCGCTGGTTCCTGGAGAGCGCCGGCGACCCCGCCCATGTCGCCAAGCATTTCGTCGCCGTCTCCACCAACGAGGCGGAGGTGCGCAAGTTCGGCATCGACCCGGACAACATGTTCGGCTTCTGGGATTGGGTCGGCGGGCGCTATTCGTTGTGGTCGGCGATCGGGCTGTCCATCGCGCTCGGCATCGGCATGGACCGCTTCACCGAGCTGCTGGCCGGCGCCCACGACATGGACGAGCATTTCCGCACCGCGCCGCTGGAGCGCAACATGCCGGTGCTTATGGCGATGCTCGGCGTCTGGTACGTCAATTTCTGGGGCGCCAAGTCCCACGCCGTGCTGCCCTACGACCAGTATCTGCACCGCTTCCCGGCCTATCTCCAGCAGTTGGACATGGAGAGCAACGGCAAGACGGTGGACCGGCAGGGCGCGCGGGTGGATTACGCCACCGGCCCGGTGGTCTTCGGCGAGCCGGGCACCAACGGCCAGCACGCCTTCTACCAGCTGATCCACCAGGGGACGGAGCTGGTGCCCGCCGACTTCCTCGCCCCGGCGGAAACCCACAACCCCATCGGCGACCATCACCGCATCCTGCTGTCGAACTTCTTCGCCCAGCCGGAAGCCCTGATGCGCGGCAAGACCGCCGACGAGGTGCGCGCCGAGATGACCAAGTCCGGCAAGCCGGCCGACGCCATCGAGCCGCTGGTTCCCCACCGCGTGTTCGAGGGCAACAAGCCGTCCAACAGCATCCTGTTCAAGAAGCTGGACCCGCACACGCTGGGCGCGCTGATCGCGCTGTACGAGCACAAGGTGTTCGTCCAGGGCATCGTGTGGGCCATCAACAGCTTCGACCAGTGGGGCGTGGAACTGGGCAAGCAACTGGCCGGCAAGATCCTGCCCGAACTCCAGAACGGCCCGACCGCCGCGTTGGGGCACGACAGCTCGACCAACGGGCTGATCGGCTGGTACCGCAAGCACCGCTGAGCGGCGGAGGATCGCCTTCCGGTTTTATTGCCAAAGGGGGAAAACAACTATAAAATCACCGTCACGGGATTGCTCGACCGTGAGGGATGCTCTGATGGACGTTTTACCCCATCTGGCTGGCGCCCCGGCCGTCGCCACGACGAAGACCATGTCGGCGGCCCAAGGCGGCGCAATCAGCTCTCCTGGGGCGGCAACGACCGCCACCACCACCACGGGCGCCAAGGACACGCTGTCCCTGAGCCCCCTGGCGGCGAGCCTGAAGGGGCCTTCGCTGGACCTGTTCAACAAGCTGAAGCAGAACGAGCGCACCCTGCTCAACGGCCTCGTGGACAGCGGCAAGGTCACCGGCGGCGACGTGAACAACGCGCTGATGGGCAGCCTGAAAATGGCTCGGTCCACGGCCTTCATGAACGGAGGCCGGATGTTCGAATCCCAGAACCGCGGCCTCTTCGCCCGCGCCAACACCGTCACGGCGGATGAGATGCTGAAGGCGACCGACGACACGCTGGCCCGGCGCAAGGAACTGGTCGCGCGGCTGGGAGAATTGGACAAGAACGGCCAGGGCGGCTCCGACGACTATGGCGAGATCCTGCGCGCTCTTTCCGGAGTGGAGCCCGGCGCGGGCACCGGGCAACCCAGCGCGGAACCCCATGGCAACCGCCGGGCGACCGCCCATTTACGCCAGACCCGGCTCATCTCGCCTTATTACATGAAGTTGGGCGACCCCTTTTTCATCCGCAGCGGCGAAGAGGAAGCGGCAAGCAACAAGCTGAAGGACGCTGGCGTCTCCCTGTCCAGCCTCACGGACGCCGCCCGCGGCATGGGCGAAGACGATGTGGCAGGCATGGTGAGGGAACAGGCGTCACATAGGGCCGAGATCATGCGGAGGAACGGCGGCTGAGTCAGCGCAGCGGGACGCTCCCGCAGTAAATCCTTGTGCAGCACATCGATCGGGCGTAGGGTTCACGCCATGAACCCCGTGCGCCTCACCTCCCCCGCCCTTCTGGGGCGATTTTGGTACCGCTGGTACACACCGGCGGCATAGGTATCGCACACCCACGATGCACCCAAAGCCGCCCGACCCGAGGCGGCTTTTGTGTTTTCAGCACGCGGTGCACGCAAAATCCTCCTGACGGTCACGGCGGCCTCCCTTACCAACCGGAGGTCACATCATGTCCGATTCTGTCTCTTATACACATCTCCGAGCCCACGAGAC
>NZ_JAUQTX010000335.1:0-5906 GCF_059803775.1 Azospirillum sp. UFLA03-27
GCTCGCCATCCTCTTCGAGGACCGGTTCACGCTCGCCTGATCACAACCGGCCCGTACACGGAATTCCTGACAGTCCCCACCCCTGCCGCCCCGCCACCGTGGACTTGACGGTGCCCTCGCGTGGCATGCTCCCGTCCGTAGCCGGAACGAGGTTGGTGGCCGCCCGACGCACATGCCGGCGCCGACCATCGGGCAGAAGGACCGTCAGCCAGTCCGGACCGCGGCTGGATGCCTCCGGGGCGACCTGAAGCTGTTGGCCGTAAAGGGAATACCGCCGACTGGTGATCACGACGTCAGTGATCAGCCGCTCCGCGTCAGCGGCAGTCTGTGATGATCGGGGGGTTGACGCTGGCCGACGCCATCCTGGACCGCCTGCTGCACAGCGCCCATCGGATCGAACTGGCTGGCGAGTCCATGCGCAAGCGCAACGCGCTCGCCGCGACAACGGCTTGACCCGGCCGCCGCGCTTCTGCAACCTGCACGTCACCCTGCAGCCAGCCGAGGCTGCCCCCGCGCGTAGTGGATGTCATCCGCCGGAACACCTGGACGCCATCGACCGGAATCGGTGGACGCTTTCGCGCCGGAACCACCGCACGCAATCACCGGAATACGCATTTTGACGCGGGCAACCACCGTCCCTCCTGGCGTTCCGCCTCGAAAACGGACACAATTTACTGAGTGAAGAATAGCCATGCTACCGTGCCGACTGAAGCCAGCACGGCGAGCGCTGCGCCGCTTCGCGTCATGACGCCCTGGCGATACAACAGCACAACCATGCCGATCAGCAGCGGCGAGACGATCAGCAGTCCGATTTGGGCTTTATTCATTGGCACTGTCGCTTCCGTCGGATCAGTTGGTGGTTCGGGCCCGATATGGATGCTGCGAGCGTGGAGAACGGGCAGCCTTGATCGTCGTCAATAGCAGCTGGACTTCATCGAATTCGGTCGCACATCGGGTAGTGGGCACGCGGGACCCCGGTATCGGCGCCGTCAGGTGATCGCGCCGAACAGGTCCTCATGAAGGCCGACGGGGCCGGAATGTTGTTGATGGGAGCGGCGGTGACCTGACCGTAACGGACTATGGCGATGATCTGTTCGCCGGCGATGATCTGCCGAGCGGTGTGGAAGCTCTTGAATCCGAGTCCTGGCCGGACCACCGCTGGTGCCTATGGCCTGATCATACCACGCACTTTCGCTGGAGCCACCCGATGCGCCGGAGTTGAATGGGCGCCTCCACAGGCAGCTGCTCATGACGAGCGGTTCGCGGCGGGGCGATGGTCAGCGTTGCAGCTCAAGAGGTAGCAATCATGGGGTCATTCATCTGAAAACGCGAACCATGCAGAATCGTTCGCCACGGTCCTAGTTATCTTGCGCAAAATTTGTTCAACATTGCTTCTACGAGGCTCGGCACGATGGTCGATTTTCCGCCAAGCATAGCGCTCGATGGGTGCCGGACCGCTTACTTATGCCTCCGTCAGGCTCAGTATGCATGCACCGACGAGGCTGCCCAAAAAGAAGGCATTCTGTGTTTTTCCTCTATGGCGAAGAATTACGCCGAGATGGTGCTGCGCCATGGAAATATAATTCAGCGCTGGGAAGCAAAACAATTGCTTAAAAAAGTTTTTCGAGCTTCCGCGAGCGAAGATTGATTTTCATAGGGAGGCGTTCTCCCGGATGAGATGTGGGAAAGCGGTTGAGACGGTTTTTGATGGGACTGATAACTCTTCCTCAAGGCATATGCCGATGCCTATCCTTTGGGGCGGCGGTATTTTTATCTAATCACATACCCACGTATTTTTGTATAATGCTCTAGGGAAGAAAAGGGCGGCCCTTGGAGACAGGAATTGCTGACGTCCCTACAGAAGCGAGCGCCTCGTAAAAAAGCCAACCGCCTGCTGTCATTCCTCCTGCTCATCGCTGCTCCGTTGCTGGCGTTCGAGCTCTTTCCGATCATGCAGCTTCATACGGCCCGTGAGGCCGAGCTTCGACAGGATGCCAGCCACTTTCTCGACCTTGTGGACGCGGAACAAAGACGGATCATACAGGACATCCATCACATCCTGTTCGCTCTTACCGAAGCGGGGGTGGGGCGTATGGACGCCACGGCCTGCCAAGAGGTCATGTCCCGGATCAGGGCCAAGTATCCGAGCTACATGGCAATGGAAATCTCCGACGCGAACGGTGCCGTATGGTGCTCGACAGACTCCATGACGGTGGGGCGGGTGATTGCAGGTCGGCTCCTCCAGGATGCGGCGAGCACCGATGGCATCGTCACAGGCCAGTCCATGCGATCGCCGATCACGGGACAACCCGCCATTCCCTTCGCCCGTGCCCACCGCCGGGAGAATGGAGATTATCATGGAGTGATTGCGGCACTTCTCGACACCGCTTGGCTGCGGGAGTCCCTCACGCAGGACTCGTTGCCGGACAACACCTGTCTCCTTGTCGCCGACCGTGACGGAACGGTTCTCGCAACCATCCCTGACGCACCGGAACTGGTCGGCCACTTGTTGCCGGAACCGTTCGGTCCTTTGTTGCGCGAGGCGACCAAAGGTGTGGTTGAATTGGCGGGGATGGACGGTCGGCCACGGGTGTTTGCCTATTCACCGGCAACGTTGGGTGCCCGGGGCCTGTATCTGCACGTCGGGCTCGACAAAGCGACGGCGATGCGTCCCATCCACACCGCAACCTTCTGGACCGTGGCCGTCTTTCTTGGGCTGCTCCTGGCCACGGGCCTCGGCGCCCTGTGGGGTGTGCGCCGTTTCCTAAGAGTGCGCGAAGAGGCCCAACATTCCGCCCGCAAAGTCAGCGTGTTGCTGGCCAACACCGTGGACGGCGTCATCGAGTTCGATCGGGACTGGCGATTCCTCGAACTCAACGACATGGCCAGGACCCTGGTCGCTCAAGGCCGCGACCTGCTCGGCATGCGGCTGTGGGACGCTTTTCCCGAACTCGCCGAGGGACATTTGGCGGATGAGTTGCACAGGGCCATGACCGAACGGGTCCCGGTGGACGTCGAATTCCGTGGTCCGCAGACCGGCCGCTGGTTCTGGCTCCGAGCGTTTCCCACCCCGAGGGGCCTGACCGTCCATCTGTTGGACATTTCCCGACGGACGATGGCCGAAGAGGAACTTCGGGCAAGCAACGAACGCCTCAGCTTGGCCCTGCAGTCGGCTCAGGCCGGCAGTTTCGACTGGGATTTGCGCACCGGGCGCGGGCACTGGTCGGAGGGCAGTTATCGCCTGTTCGGCTTGGACCCGGAGAGCGATGCTCCCTGCTTGGATTCCTGGCTCCGTACAGTGAAACCGGACGATGTCGAAACCATCACGGCCGCGGCTCAGGCGCAGCTCTTCGGTGAGCGGAAGCCCTATCTCGCACTGGAATACCGTATCATGCTCCCGGATGGGACGGTCCGATGGGTGTTATCCACCGGGCGCGTCCATTACGACACGGACGGTACGCCGTTGCGCATGAGCGGCCTGAACATCGACATCACCGAGCGCAAGTCCGTGGAGGCGGCCTTGCAGCGGAGCGAACGGAATCTCGCCATTGCCTTGAACGCCGCAAACGCCGGTCTGTGGGATCTCGATCTCCGCACTGGTGTCGTGACCTGGTCGGACGGCATGTACCGTCTGTTGGGTGTCGATCCGACGACGTTCCACCCCAGTGAACCCGCGTTCTACGACTTGGTTGTTGCGGACGATCACCCGGCGTTGCGGCAGGCCGTGCAGGCCGTGCTCGAAGGCCGGCGGCCGGATTACCAAGCGGAGTTTCGCATTTCGCATCCGGGAAAGGGGGTCTGCTGGTTGCTGGGAGTGGGGCGGGCGGAACATGATGGCAGCGGTCGTCCAGTCCGCCTGAGCGGCATGAACATGGACGTCTCCGAGCGTCGGGCGATGGAGCAGGCTCTGCGGGATGCCAAGACCCTGGCCGATGAAGCCAACCAGTCCAAGTCCAGATTCCTGGCCGCCGCCAGCCACGATTTGCGGCAACCGCTCCAGTCGGCTTTGCTGTTCGCCGGCGTTTTGCAGTCTCATGCCCTCGAGGACCGGAGCCGCCGGTCGCTGATGGCCCTGGAGCGTGCCTTGGACACGTTGAAGGCCCTGCTCGACAGCCTGCTCGACGTTTCTCGCTTGGATGTCGGAACGATTGTGCCTCAGGTCCGTGACATGCCTGTTGCGTCGCTGCTGGATGAGATGCGAGCCGCTTATTCACCGATCGCGGCGAGCAAGGGTCTGGAACTCCATGTCACCGACCCCGGACCAACTCTGGCGGTGCGAAGCGATCCGGTGCTGCTCGGTCGCATAGTGCGCAATCTGGTCGAGAATGCTTTGCGCTACACCCCTGAAGGCTATGTGCGGGTCGTCTGCGACATCGCTACCGACCGCGTGAGCATCCAGGTTCACGACAGTGGAATCGGCATATCCGCCGAGCAGATGGGTCGGGTGTTCGAAGAGTTCCATCAGGTCAACAACCCGGAACGCGACCGGAGCCAAGGGTTGGGCCTGGGGCTTGCCATCGTGCAGCGGCTCTCCCAACTGCTTGATCACCCGGTGACCGTACGCTCCGAACCGGGGCGTGGATCGACCTTTGCGGTCGATGTCCCCCTTGCGGGCGCCGCGGGGACAAGTCCGCCCCGGCCCAAGCCGGTTGTAACGGCCGACGGGCAACGGCGTTTGGCAGTTCTGATCGATGACGACGTGATCGTGCTCTCCGGGTTGCGGACATTGTTCATGGAGTGGGGCTACGAGGTCGTCATCGCCGGGTCCGCGGCGCAGGCTCTCGAAGGTCTGCGAGACATGCCGCGTGCGCCGGACCTTGTCGTCGCGGATTACCGACTGCGAGGAGGCGAAGTCGGAACGGACGCCGTCGCCTCCATCCGCGCACAGGCTGGCCATCCGATACCCGGCATCATTCTGACCGGGGATATGGGGTCTGACAGCGAACGTGACGCAACGGACCTTGGCGTGACATTCCTCCGCAAACCCGTCGCCTCCAATCAACTCCTTGCCGCCGTGCAGGAGCTTCTCGGCAGCTGACCCACCCTCATTGCCGAGTTGGTTCGATCCGCACCGGGTTCGGCAAAGGCCGTTCTACTCGTATCACGCCGTTGTGGAAACGCCTTCGCTTTGAGCACGGCAAGGGCATGCCCATCGATCATGCCGCCAAGCGCGTTCTGGGAACATCCCAACGGCTTTTCCGCGTGGCCATTTCTCTGGAAGCGCGCATCGTCGCGGTCGCAGACATGTTCGACGCACACACGTCGGAACGTCCCTACAAGGAAGTGTGGACGAATGAGGCTGCAGCGGCCTTCCTCCGGGAGCAGGCGGGCCGGAAGTTCAATCTGGACTGTGTTGCGGATCTGTTCGCGTACATGAGCGCCATCACGGCCATCCAGCCGCAGTTCCGCGATACCCCTTCAAGCGTGCGCGTGTCCGGCCGCTGACCCCGGCTACGACGTCCCCTCTCGGGCGAGGGCTCTCGCTCACCCGTCTATGGACGATGCGACAGAGCCAGCCAATGGCAGGGCGACGCTGATCGTTGTTCCTACCTCTGGGCGGGACTCCACCGTGATCGGATAGCCGAGGTGATCCGCCAGCGTCTTCACGATGAACAGGCCTAGGCCCAGGCCAACGACCTTATCTCCGGCTTCGATGCGGTAGAACTCTTCGAAAATGTCGGCCAGGGAATTCTCCGGGATGCCACGGCCGGTATCGCAGACGTCGACCCATACCCTGCCGTCGTCGGTGCGGCACGCGATCCGGATTTCCCCGCGGTCGGTGTATTTGATGGCGTTGTCGACAAGGTTGTGGAGAATGCGCGACGCAAGCAGCCGGTCCGTGCGCACCGTCACCCCGCCGCCGCTCCCTTCCATGCGCCAGTCGAGCCCCTTGGCTTCGGCGGCCA
>NZ_JAUQTX010000336.1:0-5820 GCF_059803775.1 Azospirillum sp. UFLA03-27
GCGTATAATCGTCGGCAGCGTCAGATGTGTATAAGAGACAGCCGCCGACCAGTTGCCCGCCCTGCAGCGCCTGCCCGCCTTTCAGGCCGATGGGCAGCTTCGTCAGGTATTCGTTGGGCTTGCGGCCGTCGTAGGCGATGCCGTCGATGAAGCCCTCGTCCAGCGGCTTGTAGCCGTCGCTGGCCCAGGGGAAGTCGGCCTCCTTGGCCTTGCCCTCCTCCACCAGCAGCCGCGCGGCCTTCAGGTAGATCTCCGGCTTGTAGACCTTGCGGGCGGTCTCGTCGTACCAGCTGTCCGGCTTGGCCTCGGCGATCTGGCCCCAGCGGCGCATCTGCGTCAGGTACCAGACGGCGTCGGAGTAGAAGGGATAGGTGGCGTTGTATCGGAAGAAGACGTTGAAGTCGGGAACCGCCCGCTTGTCGCCCTTCTCATACTCGAAGGTGCCGGTCATCGAATTGGCGATGACCTTGGCGTCGGCCCCGACATACTCCGACTTCGCCAGGATCTTCACCGCCTCGGCGCGGTTGGCGTTGTCGTTCTCGTCCAGCCACATCGCGGCGCGGATCAGCGCCTTGACCAGCGCCAGATGGGTCTTGGGGTTCTTGGCGGCCCAGCCCTCGGTGACGCCGAAGACCTTCTCCGGGTTGTTCTTCCAGATTTCGGTGTCGGTGATGACCGGCACGCCGATGCCCTTCATCACCGCCTGCTGGTTCCACGGCTCGCCGACGCTGTAGCCGAAGATGGTCCCGGCCTCCAGCGTCGCCGGCATCTGCGGCGGCGGGGTGACCGACAGCAGCGCGTCGGCCTGGATCTGGCCCGACACGTCGTTGGGCGCGTAGTAGCCGGGGTTGATGCCGCCGGCGGCCAGCCAGTAGCGAAGCTCGTAATTGTGGGTGGAGACGGGGAAGACCATGCCCATGGTGAAGGGCTTGCCCTCCGCCCGGTACTGGGCGATGACCGGCTTCAGCGCGTCGGCCTTGATCGGGTGCAGCGGCTTGCCGTCCGGTCCCTTGGGCAGGTTGGGCTTCATCCGCTCCCACACCTCGTTCGACAGGGTGATGCCGTTGCCGTTTAGGTCCATCGAGAAGGCGGTCACCACGTTGGCCTGGGTGCCGAAGCCGATGGTGGCGCCCAGCGGCTGACCGGCCAGCATGTGGGCGCCGTCCAGCTCCCCGGAGATCACGCGGTCGAGCAGCACCTTCCAGTTGGCCTGCGGCTCCAGCGTCACCGACAGGCCCTCGTCCTCGAAGAAGCCCTTCTCCGCGGCGATGGCGAGCGGGGCCATGTCGGTCAGCTTGATGAAGCCCAGCTTGAGCTGGTCTTTCTCCACGTCGAGCGGAGCGGCCTGGGCGGACCCGAGCGTCAGCGCCAGCGTGGCGGCGGCGGACAGCAGGGCGGTGCGGGGGGAGGCGGGAAGTCGGATCACGTCTCGAGTCACGTCGGTCGCTCCATCTCTCGTTCCGGAACCCCGCGGCACGCCTGACCTCGATCCAACGCCCCACCGGCGACGCGCCGTTGAGGGCTCTCCAGCCATGAAGGGCTGTCGAACCGGGTCAGCGACGGTGCCGAGGGGCCCAACCTTGGGCGTATGGGATGGACGCACCGCCGTTGGCGCGTCCCGCCGTTCCTCTCGCAAGGACCATGCCAAAGGCTGAGCAAGCGTCCAAACAGAGCCAAAGGTCTTTGTTTCTGCGGCTTTGACGCGAATTGCCTATTGTTTGTGCTAGTACCTTGGTGGTGCCGCATTGCACAATTTGTCGGCTTTCGGACCGCTTTTTGTTCGATGCAGGACAAAAGCGCGTGTTCAGGTCCCGACACTCCCGCCATGCGCCAGTGGTGGCGGAGCCTCGCAAATGGCGGAAATCCGCCATTCCGGCCCCTTTCTCATACCTTGGTGCCGGTGTTGGCACGCGGATTGCCAGGAGGATGGGCAGATCAGGGCCAGGGCAACGGCGCCATGGCCGGTTCGACGGCGAACCACCCGGACAACGGCGTCCGAAACCCTGGGAATCCCGCGGGAGTCCCCAGGGCTTCGGGCGCCTTTTTCTTTTCGGCCTCGCGGCCTCGCAAGAGGGCACACAGCATGAGCACGCACACCAATCCATCCACTCCGCGCGAACGGCTGGTCGTCGTCGGCAACGGCATGGCCGGCATCCGCACGCTGGAGGAACTGTTGGCCAAGGCGCCGGACCGTTACGACATCACCGTCTTCGGCGCCGAGCCGCACCCCAACTACAACCGCATCATGCTCTCACCCGTGCTGGCCGGGGAGAAGACCTTCGAGCAGATCGTCCTGAACGGGCGCGACTGGTATGAAGCCAACGGAATCAAGCTGTTGACCGGCGACCGGGTGGAGGTGATCGACCGGGCGAACCGCACCGTCACGGCCATCTCCGGCCTGACCGTGCCCTATGACAGGCTGCTGATCGCTACCGGCTCCACCCCCTTCATCATCCCGGTTCCCGGCTCCACCCTGCCCGGCGTCGTCGGCTTCCGCGACCTCGCCGATGTCGACACGATGCTGGAGGCGGCGGCTCGGGGGGGACGCGCCGTGGTCATCGGCGGCGGCCTGCTCGGGCTGGAGGCGGCCAACGGCTTGAAGGTCAAAGGCATGGACGTCACGGTCCTGCACCTGATGGACACGCTGATGGAACGGCAGCTCGACCGCTCCGCCGGGGCGCTGCTGCGGCACGAGTTGGAACGCCGTGGCATCACCGTGCTGACCGGCGCCGACACTGCCGAAATTGTGGGCAACGAGCGCGTTTCCGCGGTTCGCCTGAAAAATGGGCAGGAACTTCCCGCTGATCTGGTCGTCATGGCCGTGGGTATCCGCCCCAACATGGTGCTGGGCAAGGCGGCGGGGTTGGCCTGCGGGCGCGGCATCCAGGTGGACGACGCCATGACCACCTCCGACCCGGCGATCCTGTCGGTGGGCGAGTGCGTGGAGCATCGCGGCCAGACCTACGGCCTCGTCGCTCCGCTGTTCGAGATGGCCAAGGTCGCCGCCGCCCGGCTGGCCGGCGGTACGGAGGCCGCCTACACCGGCTCCGTCACCTCGACCAAGCTGAAGGTGACGGGGGTGGACGTCTTCTCGGCCGGTGATTTCACCGGCGGCAAGGACTGCGAGGACATCGTGTTCCGCGACGCCGCCCGCGGCGTCTACAAACGCGTGGTGGTCAAGGAGAACCGCATTCTCGGCGCCGTCCTCTACGGCGACACCAAGGACGGCGGCTGGTACTTCCAGATGCTGAAGGACGGGACCGAGGTGGCGCCGGTCCGCGACACCCTGATCTTCGGGCAAGGGTTCGGAGGCGAGGGGGCGGCAAACCCTAAGGCCGCCGTTGCGGCACTCCCCGACAGTGCGGAGATCTGCGGCTGCAACGGCGTGTGCAAGGGCACCATCGTCAAGGCGATCACCGAGAAGGGCCTGTCCAACCTGGACGAGGTGCGGGCTCATACCAAAGCCTCGGCCTCCTGCGGAAGCTGCACCGGTCAGGTGGAGCAGATCCTCGCCCTGACGCTGGGCGACGGCTACGCGGGCGAGGCGAAGGCCAAGCCGATGTGCAAATGCACCGACCGCACCCACGACGAGGTGCGCCGGGCCATCACCGCGCTGACCTTGAAATCCATCCCCGACGTGATGCAGCGGCTGGAATGGCGCACGCCCGACGGCTGCCACCATTGCCGCCCGGCGCTGAACTATTACCTGCTCTGCGAATGGCCGGGCGACTACAAGGACGACAGCCGGTCTCGCTACATCAACGAGCGCGTCCACGCCAACATCCAGAAGGACGGTACCTACTCCGTCGTCCCGCGCATGTGGGGCGGGCTGACCAGCGCCAAGGAGCTGCGCGCCATCGCCGACGTGGTGGACAAGTTCGCCATCCCCACGGTGAAGGTAACCGGCGGCCAGCGCATCGACCTGTTCGGCGTGAAGAAGGAGGATCTGCCCGCCGTGTGGGCGGACCTGAACGCCGCCGGCATGGTGTCCGGCCATGCCTACGCCAAGGGGCTGCGCACGGTGAAGACCTGCGTCGGGTCGGAATGGTGCCGCTTCGGCACGCAGGACAGCACCGGCCTGGGCGTCAAGCTGGAGCGGATGACCTGGGGCACCTGGACGCCGCACAAGGTGAAGCTGGCCGTCTCCGGCTGCCCGCGCAATTGCGCGGAGGCCACCATCAAGGACCTGGGCGTCGTCTGCGTGGACAGCGGCTACGAGCTGCATGTCGGCGGCAACGGCGGCATGCATGTCCGGGCCTGCGACCTGCTGGTGAAAGTCGAGACCGAGGCGGAGGTGCTGGAATACACCGGCGCCTACATGCAGCTCTACCGCGAAGAGGCCCGTTACCTGGAGCGCACCGCCCCGTGGCTGGAGCGCGTCGGGCTGGAGCACATCAAGCGCCGGCTGGTCGATGATGCCGAAGGCCGCGCGGCGCTCAACGCCCGCTTCCTCTTCTCCCAAAGCTTTTCGCAGGACGATCCCTGGGCCGAGCGGGCCAGCGGGTCGGTGGACCGTCATGAATTCGCGCCGCTCGCTCAGGTGGGGTAACGACACATGGATCAGAGCATTTCCTGGATCACCGTCGGCTCGGTTGAGGACATTCCCCGCCAGGGGTCCCGCGTGGTGCGGACCGACTTCGGCGACATCGCCCTGTTCCGCACCGTGGCGGACGAGGTCTACGCGCTGGAGGACCGCTGCCCGCACGCCGGCGGCCCGCTGTCGCAGGGCATCGTCCACGGGGCGCGCGTGACCTGCCCGCTGCACAGCTGGGTGATCGACCTCGCCAGCGGCGAGGCGGTCGGCCCGGATGAGGGCTGCGCCGGGCACTGCCCGGTGCGGGTGGTGGACGGCGCGGTGCAGCTCGGGCTGGCGGCCTTCCGTCCGGGCCGTGGAGGGTGCGGCCATGGGTGACACGCCATCCGACTCGCCCCTTCCTTTTTCTCCCTCTCCCCCCTGGGGAGAGGGTTGGGGTGAGGGGGTTGCGCTTGGCGGAGCGTTTGGCACAAGCGCAACCCCCTCACCCTCCCCTCTCCCCAGGGGGGAGAGGGAAATCGCGGCGGGGAAGCCCATCCGCACCACCTGCCCTTACTGCGGCGTCGGCTGCGGCGTTCTGGCCTCCGTCTCCAGCGACGGCGCCGTCACCGTGGTCGGCGACCCCGACCACCCGGCCAACCGCGGCAAGCTCTGCTCCAAGGGCACCAACCTGCCCGACACGCTGGGTCTCGGCGAGCGACTGCTCCACCCGCAGGTGGACGGGCGGCGCGTCACCTGGGACGAGGCCATCGCCGCCGTCGCAGCGCGCCTGTCCGACACCATCGCCAAACACGGGCCGGACTCGGTGGCCTTCTACGTCTCCGGCCAATTGCTGACCGAGGACTATTACGCCGTCAACAAGCTGGCGAAGGGCTTCCTCGGCACCGCCAACATCGACACCAATTCGCGCCTGTGCATGGCCTCCAGCGTGGCCGGCCACAAGCGCGGCTTCGGGGCCGACGCGGTGCCGGTGACCTACGAGGATCTGGAAGAGGCCGATCTGGTCCTGCTGGTTGGCTCCAACCTCGCCTGGTGCCACCCGATCCTGAACCAGCGGCTTTTGGCGGCCAAGCGGACGCGCGGCACCCGCATTATAGCCATCGACCCGCGCCGCACCGCCACGGTGGATGGGGCCGACCGCCACCTGCCCATCCGGCCCGGCACCGACGCCCTGCTGTTCAACGGGCTGCTCGTCCATTTGGCCGACAACGGCCTGATCGACGCCCGTTTCGTCGCCGAGCACACCTGTCTCTTATACACATCTGACGCTGCCGACGATTATACGC
>NZ_JAUQTX010000337.1:0-5743 GCF_059803775.1 Azospirillum sp. UFLA03-27
GTTATAGTCTCGTGGGCTCGGAGATGTGTATAAGAGACAGCCATGTAGCGGTCCTCGTCCATCACCGCGTTCCAGCAGGCCACACGGCCCATGCGGTCCTGGAACGACCCGCCGTCGCGCACCGCGCCGGCCTTCTCCATCACCTTGCCCTCGGGGCTGAGGATGTCCGTCTTGGCCGGCTGGCCCTCCATCCAGAAGGCCCACTCGTCCGGCGACATGTGCTCCTTGGCGGTGTCGAGCACGGCGGAGTAATAGCCCTGGCGGTTCAGATAGGCGCCGACCCAGCCTGACAGGTACCAGTTGATGTACTCATAGGCCGCCTCCAGCTCCAGCCCGCTCAGATGCTTGGCGATGCCGAGGCCGCCACCCCAGGCGCGGTAGCCTTCCTTCAGCGGCTGGTAGACGCACTGGATGCCCTTGGCGCGCACGGCGGCCACGGCCGGCGACCACATCGACTGGATGATGACCTCGCCCGACGACATCAGGTTGACGCTCTCGTCGAAGGTCTTCCAGAAGGCGCGGAACTGCCCGGCCTTCTTGGCGTCGGTCATGATCTTGAGGGTCTTGTCGATCTCCTCCTTGGTCATGTTGCCCTTGTCGCCGTACTTCACCTCGCCCATGGCCTCGCAGACCATGGCGGCGTCCATGATGCCGATGGAGGGGATGTTGATGATCGACGCCTTGCCCTTGAAGGCCGGATCGAGCAGGTCCTTCCAGCTGCTGATCGGGCGGCCGACCAGATCGGGGCGGATGCCCAGCGTGTCGGCGTTGTAGATGGTCGGGATCAGCGTCATCCATTGGGTGGCCGACTTGGCGAACTTGATGCTGTCCTTGCCTTCAACGAAGCCGACGGTGTGCGGCGCGGTTCCCTGGGCGACGGCGCTCTCCGGAGTCAGCTTGCCGTTGACGAAGATCGGGACGATCTTGTCGAAGTTCTTGATCTTGGAGACGTCCATCGGCTGCATCACGCCGGCCGGGAAGACCTTCTTGCAGATCCAGTATTCGATGTCGGCGATGTCGTAGGACTTCGGCTGGGTCACCGCGCGCTGGGCCACCGCGTCACTGTCGAGCGCGGTCATCTGCAGCGTGAAGCCCAGATCCTCCTTCACCTTGTCGGCGACGGCGTTCAAATTCGACACGCCGGTGCCGAACTGGCGCAGCGTGACGTTCTTGATGTTCTGCGCCCAGATGGTGGGGAAGCCGGTGATCGCCCCCGACCCGATGGCGACACCCGCGGCGGCGGCGGTGCCCTTCAGCAGCGTGCGGCGGCTGACGCCCGTGGTGGTCCCGGCGGAAAGGGGCGAGCCGGTGCGCGTCTCGGTCATGCTCTGTGCCTCCAGTATGGTCGGTCGGTTTTTGAGGAGTCGGTTCTTGGGGATTGGTCGGGAAATCAGGCAACCAGGGGGTGGACGTCGCGCGCCCGCCAGCCCGCGGTCACGCGGTCGCCGATGGCGAGCGGGGCGTCGTAGAAACGGGATTCGTCCAGCACCACGGCGAAGTCCTCCGCACCCGGCACGTCGAGCGTCAGGTGGACCGACGCACCGTGATACTCCAGCGCGCGGACGGTGCCTTCCAACTGGTGGTCGGAATACTCGGGCTGGCCGAGCAGAATGCGGTCGGCCCGCACGGCCCGGCGGCCGGCGGCGTCCTCCACCACGTTGTGGCCGCCGATGAAGCGGGCGACGAAGGCGGTGCGCGGCTGGTTGAAGACCTCGCGCGGCGGGCCGGCCTGCTCAATCCGCCCCTGGTTCATCACCACCACGAGGTCGGCGAGCGCCATCGCCTCGGTCTGGCTGTGGGTGACATGGACGAAGGTGATGCCAAGCTCGGTGTGCAGGCGCTTCAGCTCCTCACGCATGCGGATGCGCAGGAAGGGGTCGAGCGCCGACAGCGGCTCGTCGAGCAGGAGCACGCCCGGCCGGGTGATCAGCGCGCGGGCCAGAGCCACACGCTGCTGCTGGCCGCCGGAGAGCTGGGCAGGCAGCCGGTCCGCGTACTGGGACATGTGGACGAGGTCCAGCATTTCCCGCGCGCGGCGGCGGCGCTCCTCCTTCGCGACACCCTTCATCTTCAGGCTGAAGGCGACGTTGTCGGTGCAGTCCAGATGCGGGAACAGGGCGTAGCTCTGGAACATCATGGCGGTGCCGCGGCGGGCCGGCGGCTCCCCGTTCACCACCGTGTCGCCGATCAGCAGGTCGCCGTCGGAGATGTCCTCATGCCCGGCGATCATGCGCAGCGTGGAGGTCTTGCCGCAGCCGCTGGGGCCGAGCAGACAGCAATAGGCCCCGGCGGCGATGCGCAGGTCGATGCCGTCCACGGCGACGGTGGAGCCGTAGAACTTGCGCAGCTTCACCAGTTCGACGGTTGATCCGGTGGCGGGCGATCCGGCTGCGGTCGATCTGGCGGTCATGGCCCTCTCCGATTTTGTGCACAATCCGCAGGTCCCGCTGCGGCTGTCGAATATGTCCGCAAGTTCCATGCCAGCGTGTAAATGGCGGAATTCCGCGGCTTTCCGGCGGCGAAAATCGGCGAATGGTCAGGATTTCAGCGCTGTGGCGCGAAATTGTGCATGGGTGGGCTGTGCCCGATGCATGGGCAGGGCGCGGTGGCCGCGTTTGTCCGCTGGTCCATTTTGTGCACAATCTGCGGCAATGAATTGAACAGCGCCCGTGCCATCATGAAAACTGTCCTGAGCGCCCCCCGCCGCGCCGTCCGCGGGCGGGGGGAGGGGGCGGAGGCCCGCATCGTCCGCAGCATCGGCGAGGCCATCGCCGACCGCCGGCTGCCGCCCGGCACCAAGCTGGCGGAGGAGAGTTTGGCCGAGGTGTTCGGCGTCAGCCGCGAGCGTGTGCGCAAGGTGCTGCTGCTGCTGGCGCAGCGGCGCGTCGTGACGCTGATCCCCAACCGCGGTGCCTTCGTCGCCAAGCCCACCGCGCGGGAGGCGCGCGAGGTGTTCGAGGCCCGCCGCGTGATCGAGCGCGCCGTGGTGGAGGCGCTGGAGCGCATCCACCGTCCCCTGCCGGACGAGACGTCGGCGAAGCTGCGCGCCCATCTTGCGCGGGAGGAGGAGGCCGACCGGGCCGGCGACCGCATGGCGCTGATCCGCCTGTCGGGCCAGTTCCACCAACTGCTGGCCGACTTCGCCGGGAACGCCACGCTGGCCGGCATCCTGGCCGACCTGATCGACCGCTCCAGCCTCGCCATCGCGGCGTTCGAGCGGCGGTCCTCCCATTCCTGCTCCGCCACCGAGCACCGGCGGTTCGTCGAGGCGCTGGAGTCCGGTCCGCCGGGCGCGGCGATGCGGCTGATGATGGCGCATCTCGACGAGGTGGAGCGGCAGCTCGACCTCGACGCGCGGTCGGACGGCGCGGTCGATCTGAAATCCGTTTTCGCGGATCGGCCGGCGGGCCGGACGTAAGAGCCTGTCCGAACGGCCGGAGGATAGCCCGGCCCTATCGACCGCATAGGGACAAAGGGCTGCTTCCGATGGGTTCGGCTCGCTATTATGCTGCCCGCCGCGACATCGAGGTGACCGACATCATGCAGCCCATTTCCAAGCCCGCCGACCACCCGCCGGTTCCCGCGCGCCGCGTCGGTGTGCTTCTGATGAATCTCGGAACGCCGGAGGCGACCGACTACTGGTCGATGCGCCGTTACCTGAAGGAGTTCCTGTCGGACCCCCGCGTGATCGAGGTGCCGAAGGCGGTGTGGTGGCCGGTGCTGAACGGCATCATCCTGACCGTGCGTCCGGGCAAGAGCGGCCATGCCTACAAAAGCATCTGGAACGAGGAGCGCAACGAAAGCCCGCTGAAGACCGTCACCCGCGCCCAGGCGGAGGGCGTGGCGGCGGCGCTGGCGGCGCGGCACGGCGAAAGCGTGGTGGTCGACTGGGCCATGCGCTACGGCCAGCCGGCGGTCGGCCCGGCGATCCAGCGGCTGAAGGACCAGGGCTGCGACCGCATCCTGCTGTTCCCGCTCTACCCGCAATATTCTGCGACCACGACGGCCACGGCCAACGATCAGGCCTTCCGCAAGCTGATGACCATGCGCTGGCAACCGGCGGTGCGCACCGTCCCCGCCTACCACGACGAGCCGGGCTACATCGAGGCGCTGGCCCGCTCGGTGGTGCGGCACATCGCGGCGCTGGACCACACGCCGGACGTCCTGCTGGCGAGCTTCCACGGCCTGCCGAAGGCCTATCTGGACCGCGGCGACCCCTACCACTGCTTCTGCGTGAAGACCGCGCGCCTGCTTGCCGAGCGGCTGGGCTGGGAGCCGGGACGCGTGCAGTACAGCTTCCAGTCGCGGTTCGGCAAGGCGGAATGGTTGAAGCCCTACACCGACAAGACGGTCGAGGAACTGGCCCGCGCCGGCAAGACCAAGATCGCGGTGATCGCGCCAGGCTTCTCCGCCGACTGCGTGGAGACGCTGGAGGAGATCCAGTTCCAGGTGAAGGACGCCTTCATGGCGGCGGGCGGTGAGCGCTTCACCTACATTCCTTGCCTGAACGACCATCCCGACCACGTCACCTTCCTGGCCGACCTCGTGGAGCGCGAGCTGGGCGGCTGGGTGGACGGCGCCAGGACGCGGGCGGCCCGCGACGCGGAGGACCACGTCACGGCGTAACCCCCTTCTCCAAAATGGAGGGCCGCACAGGCGGAAAGGGTGGGTTGCCGGGGCGGCCCGGCTTCCCCATGCTGGCGGACGGACAGATTGGACGATGGTTGGGAGGATGCGGGGGATGCGGCGTGTGGTTCGGGCGGTGGCCGCCCTGGCACTGGGAGCGCTGCTGACGGCGGGGAGCGCCGCGGCGGCGGACAAGGTCCGTGTCGGATCGAAGCTGGACGCCGAAAGCGGCCTGCTCGGCACGATGATCCTGCAGGTGCTGGAGGCCAACGGCATCCCGGTGGAGAACAAGATCCAGCTCGGCCCCACCCGGATCGTGCGCAGCGCCCTGCTGGCCGGTGAGATCGACGTCTATCCGGAATACACCGGCAACGGCGCCTTCTTCTTCAATCTCGACAGCGATCCGGCCTGGAAGAACGCCGCCGCCGGCTACGAGACGGTGAAGCAGCTCGACCGGGACAAACACAACATCGTCTGGCTGACCCCGGCCCCGGCGAACAACACCTGGGCCATCGCGCTTCGCCGCGACGTGGCGGCGCCCAACAATCTCGCCACCATGGAGGATTTCTCCCGCTGGGTCGGTGCAGGCGGCACGGCGAAGCTCGCCGCCTCGGCGGAGTTCGTGGAAAGCCCGGCGGCGCTGCCCTCTTTCCAGAAATCCTACGGCTTCACGCTGAAGCCCGACCAGATCCTGGTGCTGGCCGGCGGCGACACGGCGGCGACCATCCGCGCGGCGGCCGAGGGCACCTCCGGAGTCAACACCGCCATGGTCTACGGCACGGACGGTGCCATCGCCGCGCTGGACCTCGTGGTCATGAAGGACACCAAGAGCGCGCAGATGGTCTACGCCCCGGCCCCGACCATCCGCGACGGCGTGCTGGATGCCCATCCGAAGATCCGCGACCTGCTGGACCCGGTTTTCAAGTCCCTGGACACCGAGACCCTGCGCGGGCTGAACGCCAAGATTTCGGTGGAAGGGCAGGACCCGCGGGCGGTCGCCACGACCTATCTGAAGTCGAAAGGCTTCCTGAACTGACGGGATGACCCGCGTCCGTCCGATCCACAACCGCGTCGCCCCTGTCTCTTATACACATCTCCGAGCCCACGAGACTATAAC
>NZ_JAUQTX010000338.1:0-5804 GCF_059803775.1 Azospirillum sp. UFLA03-27
GGCGGTGGCTACGGCGGCGGCAGCAGCGGCGGTGGCGGCTATGGTGGCGGCGGTGGTGGTCGCAGCGGCGGTGGTGCTCCGCCCAAGCACGACGACCTGGACGACGAAATCCCGTTCTAAAACTTACCAGGGGCGGTCGTGTAAGGTTTCCAGCCTGAGGCCTTTGTGTTTACTAGTTTCCCCGGTTGCATACCTTGCCGGCTGTGGTGTTTTTTTGCCTGTGAGATTGTTACCGGGGAAGCCTGTAAAGAATTGCACGGTTTCAGATCCGCATGATCGTGATGGAGGGGGAGTGAATCTCCCTCTTGATCGCTTCCGTGGGCGTGCTTCCTATCTGGCCGAACGCTTGGCTGCTGACAATTCGGCTCACCAAACGGGTAGCCCAGTTCCTTCTATGCGCGGGAAAGCAGGCCGCAGTAGGAACTCGGCAGACGATACCAATGGGGATTCCCGACACCCACGGATGACGGTCAGGAGCATAGTCCGGGAAGACCGGCGTCCGGCCTTCGCGCGGGCGACACCCGTCGATCATTCTACAATTTGAGCCTACGCAGCCGCAGCGCGTTCCCAACCACGGACACCGAACTCAGGGCCATCGCGGCCGCGGCGATGATCGGCGACAGCGTCCACCCGAACAGCGGGTAGAAGACACCCGCCGCGACCGGCACGCCGAGCGCGTTGTAGACGAACGCCAGAAACAGGCTCTGCCGGATGTTGCGCATCGTTGCCCGGCTGAGCGTCCGCGCCCGTGCGATGCCCGCCAGATCCCCCTTCACCAGCGTCACCCCGGCGCTCTGGATCGCGACCTCGGTGCCGGTGCCCATCGCCACGCCGACGTCGGCCTCGGCCAGCGCTGGGGCGTCGTTCACGCCGTCTCCGGCCATCGCCACCACCCGGCCCTGCGCCTTCAGCCGCTTCACCACCTGGTTCTTGTCCTCCGGCAGCACCTCGGCCTCGACCGCGTCGATGCCCAGGCGGCGCGCCACCGCCTCGGCCGTGGTCCGGTTGTCGCCGGTCAGCATGACGATCCGCACGCCGTCGTTCCGGAGCGTCTCCAGCGCGTGCGGCGTGGTCGCCTTGATCGGGTCGGCGACCGCAATCACGCCACCGGGCTGGCCGTCGATGGCGGCGAAGAGAGCGGTGGCGCCCTCGCGCCGGAGGTCGTCGGTGCGCGTTTCCAAGTCGCCCAGCGCGACACCCTGGTCCCGCATCATCGCAGCGTTGCCGAGGGACACTGTGCGCCCGCCGACCGTCCCGATGACGCCCTTGCCGGTGACGGAGCCGAAGTCGGCGACGTCCCGCAGCGGCAGGCCCCGTTCCTTGGCGGAGGCGACGATGGCGGCCGCCAGCGGGTGCTCGCTCGACCGCTCCAGGCTCGCCGCCAGCGTCAGAAGGTCCGCCTCGTCGATGCCCGGCGCCGGAACCATGGCGGTCACCTTTGGCTTGCCCTCGGTCAGGGTGCCGGTCTTGTCAACGACGAGCGTGTCGACCTTCTCGAACCGCTCCAGGGACGCCGCGTCCTTGATCAGGACGCCCGCAGTCGCTCCCTTGCCGACACCGACCATGATCGACATCGGCGTCGCCAGCCCCAGCGCGCAAGGACAGGCGATGATGAGCACCGAGACCGCCGCGATCAGCGCGTAGGCGAAGGCGGGCTGCGGTCCCCAAACCATCCAGGCGACGAAGGCCAGGGCGGCCACGAGGATCACCGCCGGGACGAAGTAGCCGGACACCACGTCGGCCATGCGCTGGATGGGCGCCCGGCTGCGCTGGGCCTCGGCCACCATGGTGACGATGCGCGACAGCATGGTGTCGGACCCAACCTTCTCGGCGCGCATCACCAAGGCACCGGTCTGGTTCACCGTTCCGCCGATCACCTTGGAGCCGGGCTCCTTTCCGACCGGCATGCTCTCGCCGGTGACCATGGACTCGTCGACGGCGCTGCGGCCCTCCAGGACCTCGCCGTCGACCGGCACGCCCTCGCCGGGACGGACGCGCAGCCGGTCGCCAACCTGGACCACCTCGAGCGGCACCTCCTCGTCCTCGCCATCGGCACGGATGCGGCGCGCCGTCTTCGGCGCCAAGTTCAGCAGGGCGCGGATGGCGCCGCCGGTCTGCTCACGGGCGCGGAGTTCGAGCACCTGGCCCAACAGCACCAGCACGGTGATGACCGCCGCCGCCTCGTAGTAGACGGCCACCACGCCATCCATGCCTCGGAAGCTCGGCGGAAAGATGCCCGGCAGGAACGTCGCGACCAGGCTGAACACGTAGGCCACCCCGACGCCCAGCGCGATCAGGCTGAACATGTTCAGGCTGCGGTTCATGAACGACCGCCAGCCGCGCTCCAGCAGCGGCCAACCCGCCCACAGCACCACCGGCGTCGCCAACAGGAACTGCACCCAGACGGAGATGCGGGGCGGCACCACGTCATGGAGCCCAAGCCCCGGGATGTGGCCGCCCATCTCCAGCACCAGCAGTGGCACGCTCAGGACCAATCCGATCCAGAACCGCCGCGTCATGTCGACGAGTTCCGGGTTGGACCCTTCCTCGAGGGTGGCTCCGACCGGCTCCAGGGCCATGCCGCAGATCGGGCAGTTGCCCGGCCCCTCCTGGCGGATCTCCGGGTGCATCGGGCAGGTGTAGATCACGCCCTTCTGCGGCGACGCCTGGGCGGCCTTCTCGGGAGCGGCGGGCTTTGCCTCCGGCTTCAGGTACCGCTCCGGGTCGGCGACGAACTTGTCGTGGCAGCGCACCGAGCAGAAGTGGAAGGTCTGGCCGCCGTGCCCGGCTTGGTGCCCGGTCCGCTCGGGATCGACCATCATGCCGCACACGGGGTCCTTCACCTTGGGCCGCTCGTCGGGACCGGCGTGGTGGTCGTGCCCACCGTGACTGTGGTGGTCAGGATGGTGTGCGTGGCTGCGGTGCTGGTCGTTCATGTTCGCTTCTCCCTTCGCATGCAGGCGTCGGTGCCTCCGCGTTCGTTCGCGCTTCCCGGCACCGGCGTGCGATGGCATCCATGAAACCGAGGCTCCACCTTCCAATGACTGGAAGGTCAAGCGCGTTGTGCAGACCGCTCGCGCCCGCTCCTCATTTCCGCGCGCGCTCGCTCAGGGCGGCGTGGCGACGACGGATCTCCTCGGGCCAGGAACTCTTGATGAAGACCAGGACCGCCCAGATCTCGGCATCGCTCAGCACGCCGCCGAAGGCGGGCATGTCGCTCTCGTAGCCGGGCGGGGCGAACTCAACGACGCCTTGCTTGGTGATCTTGAAGAGGTCGGCGTCGGGGTGGTGCCACGTATGCCCGGAGGCGTCGTGCGGCGGCGCGGGCAGACGGCCATCCGGCTTGCGGCTTTGCCACTCCGGCTGGCCCTCGAGCCGCACGCCGTGGCACGACGCGCACTGCTCCGCGTAGACCGCCTTGCCCTGGGCAACCTGGGCGGCGTTGGTTGGATCGGCGCCCGCCTTGGGTCCAGCGAGCAGGACGACGCCAGCCACCGCGATCGCTGCACCTATGGCCAAGCCAACGCCAATCTTCATCGCCTTCATCACCACATCCCCCCGGCACATCACGACCGGAACGGTTTCCAGGTCTTGCCGCCGTCCTGGCTGGTCAGGATGGCGCTCTTGTCGGTCACGGCGTAGAGCCGCTCGGGGTTGGTCAGCCACACGCCGTGATGCGAGGCGAGATACAGGCGCGACGGGTCTGTGGGGTCCACGACAATCCCGTGGAGGTGTGAGACCTCATTCAGCTTGAGGGTCTCTGCCGCCCGGACCGGTACGGCGACCACGGCACCGACCAGCAGGGCGGCAGCCATCGTGGCGAGTTTCTTCTTGGCGCTCATCGCGCATCTCCTTGCTTGCGGGGCGGATGGTGCGGGGAGCCTCATGCCGCCCATGCCGATCTCATGCCGACGGCACCTGAAGGCGCCGTCGGCATGACCCTCTCGATCAATGCTAAAGCATTGATCTACTGGGTTTCACAGTTGGAGAATGATAAAAGCGATCATTTTCCAACCGTATCAGTGACCCGCGTGGCCCATCTCGAAGCGGGCCTGGACCGGCTTCTGGCCGGGCATGGTCAGGGCAGTCACGACCTTCACGCTGTCGTGCGCGCCGCCGAGGTTCGCCTGCCCCTTGAGGGCGTTGCCGCCCGCGGGTTCGAGCGCGACCTTTTGGGTCTGCTTGTTCGCCAGGACCGTCGCCTCGGCCTTGGCGCCGGTCACATCGACCGGCTTGTCGGCACCATCGGTCACGTACAGGACGACGTCGTTGCCCTTGAGCACGACTTCGACGTGGTAGGGGCCTGCGTCGGCGCGCTGGCCACCGTTCGGGCCAATCTTCGGGCCGTCGGCGAAGGCCGTGGCCGGGGCGGTGAAGAGGGCGGTGGCGAGCAGGAGGGTCGAGAACTTCACGGTGTGGTTTCCTTCTGGATGGACCGGGTGAGGGGGATCAGTAGGCCTCGGCCGGGCGCAGCGAACCGGCCTGGGCGGCAACCAGACGGTTCAGCGGCTTCTCGCCGAGCTTGAGGAAGAGAACCGGGGTCAGGACGGTGTCGAGCAGGGTCGCGCTGACCAGCCCGCCGAAGATGGTGACGGCGACCGGGTGCAGGATCTCCTTGCCCGGCGCGTCGGCGCCGATCATCAGCGGCACCAGCGCCACGCCCGCCGACAGTGCGGTCATCAGCACGGGTGTCAGGCGCTCCTGGCTGCCCCGGATCACCATAGCCTTGCCGAAGGTCTCGCCCTCGTGCAGGACAAGGTTGATGTAATGGCTGATCTTCAGGATGCCGTTGCGCGTGCTGATGCCGGTCAGCGTGATGAAGCCGATCATCGAGGCCACCGACAGCGGCTGTCCGGCGATCCACAGCGCCGCGACGCTGCCGATGAGGGCCAGCGGCACGTTGCCCATGATGATCAGGGCGAGCACCGCCGAGCGGTACCGGCTGTAGAGCACCAGGAAGATCATCGCCAGCGACACCATCGACAGCGCGGCGATGGTCTTGGACGCCTCCTCCTGCGCCTGGAAGGTGCCTTCCAAGCTGGTGAAGTAGCCCGGCGGCAGCTGCGACCGGGCGACCACGTCGCGGATGCCCGCGACGATCCGGGCCATGTCCGTCTGGCCGTCGGAGTTGCCGAGGATGACGATGCGGCGCTTGCCGTTCTCCCTCAGGATCTGGTTGGGGCCGTCCGTCTCCTCGACCGAGGCGAACAGGCTGAGCGGCACCCGGCCCGCCGGGGTCTCGACCAGCAGGTTTGCCAAGCCGCTGGTGGTGCGGTCCTCGTCCGACAGGCGCAACACGACGTCGAAACGCCGGGTGCCGTCGACGATCTCCGACACCACGCGGCCGTTGGACAGGCTCTCCAGCGCCTCCGTCGCCATGGCCGGGGTCACGCCGTAGAGCGTCGCCCGCTCGTAGTCCACGACCACCTGGACCTGCGGGATGCGCACCTGCTTCTCGATCTGGAGGTCGACCAGTCCCGGAACCGCCGCGAGCTTCTGCTGAAGCTGCCCGGCGAGGCTGCGCAGGGTGTCCAGATCCTCGCCGAAGACCTTCAACGCGATCTGGGCGCGGACCCCGGAGAGCATGTGGTCGAGCCGGTGGGAAATCGGCTGGCCGATGTTCACCGACACCGGCAGGGCGGCCAGCCGGGCGCGCACGTCGGCCAGCACCTCGGCCCGGCTGCGTTCGGACGGCTTCAGGTCGACGTCGATCTCGCTGGAGTGTACGCCCTCGGCGTGCTCGTCGAGTTCGGCGCGGCCGGTGCGGCGCCCGACGGAGGCCACCTCGGGCACCTGCATGATCA
>NZ_JAUQTX010000339.1:0-5777 GCF_059803775.1 Azospirillum sp. UFLA03-27
GCGGCCACCATACAGACGATGCCGACGACGATCTGCATCCAACGCGCGCCTTCGGAAATGGGCGCCTGCGAGCCGCCAGGCGGTGCAGCGATGGACTGACTCATTACTCTTCCTCCCCAATGCGGTGATCGAACACTCAACTCAGCCGGGCGGGGCCGATGGTTGTTGTCGCATTGCCTTTTCTCTGGGGCTTGCGTGCCCTTCACGTTTTGGCGGGAGCACCACCGCCACCGTTGGGAGAGGCTTGGTGTTCCGCATTTCGTACTTGGTATACCACACAATCAGCGGAACACAACATCCGTTTCAGGAATCACAGCACAATTAATCCCCGCTGTCGCAACTATCGTTCAAGGTATGCCCTACGGAATGGCACCATCAAAGCAGCAAAACTTTCGTACTATAACTTGTAAATGACAAAAAAAAGGCCGCGCCAAAGCAGGCGCGGCCTCTGATTGAGTTCGCTTCACTTACGATCACAACAGTGGAGAAGCCGTTACACCAAGAACGGCTGTTCCAATCTTACAGAACTTCAGATCATCAGCAACCTCGTAGTCGATCCAATCTGCATGCCCTGTACGAATCGGAAATAAACAATCCGGAGGCCCAAATCACACCAAGGCCGTCCGACCTCCTTATCCCCTCTTCAATCAGTTTACGATCCCGCGCCCCGCTTAATCCCGGGGACCCTCAAAAAAAGTTCGCGCCCCAAATCATCCGTATCCAAGGCCATGCCGCGGCGCGCCGGGGCGGTGTCCATCGCACGCTCGGCCGCATGGAACAGAAGCGACGCTCAACCTGTTGTTGGGATGTCCGACCGCCTCCCCGGCTGTCGGCAACACCATCGCCCGCCAAAAACGGGAGCCGCCATGAGCCGCCGCCATTCTCCGGACCTTTCACCGGACCCAGCCCGCTTCCCATCGCGCGCCGCCGCCAGCCCGCCCCTGCCCGATCCCGGCGCGAAGCGGCGGGAAATCGCCATGTTCCTTGTTCTGGCGGTGGTGATCTGGCCGATCCTGTCGATCGCCGTCGTGGGCGGCTACGGCTTCCTGGTCTGGATGTCGCAACTCATCATGGGTCCGCCTGGTCCGCCCCCGGTCTGAGGGGTACGGTGCCATGGCCGATGAATCGATCGACTTAGGGCGACGAGGCTTTCTTCGCGGACGGCGACGCGCCGAGCCGGCACCGTTGCGCCCGCCCTGGTCCCGGACAGAGCGCTTCACCGACCTGTGCACGCGCTGCGGTGCCTGCGTCGACGCCTGCCCCGAGGGGATCATCCGCCGGGGGGACGGCGGTTTTCCCGAGGTCGATTTCCGGCGGGGCGAGTGCAGTTTCTGCGCGGCCTGTGCCGATTCCTGCCCCGAGCCGGTCTTCGACCGTGTCGCCGCCAGCCCTTGGACGCTGGCCGTGCGCATTGGACCATCCTGCCTCGCCATGAACCGCGTCGTCTGCCGAAGCTGCCGCGACGCCTGTCCGGAATCGGCCATCCGCTTCGCCTTGGCGCCCGGCGGCGTGGCGGTCCCCGTGGTCGAGGACGACTCCTGCACCGGCTGCGGCGCATGTCTGGCCGCCTGCCCCGCCGACGCCGTCACGTTGCACCCCGGACCGGAGACCGCCCATGCACCCTGAAGCCCACGACCGATTGGCCGAAGCACCGGCGGAATGGCACATCGCCTCCATCCTCGTCCATCTGCGGCCCGAGCGAAGCCCCGACGTGCGGGCCGCCGTCGCCGCGCTGGGCGACGTGGAAGTCCATGCGGAGGAGCGGGGCCGGATGGTGGTGACCGTGGAAGGCCCCCACGAGGGCCGCATCGCCGACCGCATGACCGCCATCCACCTGATGCCCGGCGTGATGTCGGCGGTCATGGTCTTCCACCATGCCGAGCCGATGGCGGCCCGGACCGCGGAGAAGGTCGATACGGCGCGGCGTTGACGCGTCCGGATTTCACATTCGTCAAGAAAAAGGGGGAGGAACCCATGCTTGACCGGCGGGATTTCATCAAGGCGCAGGCGGTCGCGGCCGCCGCCACGGCGGGGGGCATCAGCCTGCCCGCCATGGCCCAACAATCCATGGTGGCGGGCGAGGACGCCCAGCTCACCTGGTCCAAGGCGCCCTGCCGCTTCTGCGGCACCGGATGCAGCGTCATGGTCGCCACCAAGGACAACCGCGTCGTCGCCACCCACGGCGACATGCAGGCGGAGGTCAACCGCGGCCTGAACTGCGTTAAGGGCTATTTCCTGTCCAAGATCATGTACGGGCAGGACCGGCTGACCCAGCCTCTGCTGCGCATGCGCGACGGCAAATACCACAAGGATGGGGAATTCCGCCCGGTTTCCTGGGACGAGGCCTTCGACGAGATGGCCCGCCAATGGAAGCGGGTGCTGAAGGAGAAGGGGCCGGACGCCGTCGGCATGTTCGGGTCCGGCCAATGGACGATCTGGGAGGGCTACGCCGCGTCCAAGCTGATGCGCGCCGGCTTCCGCACCAACAATCTGGACCCCAACGCCCGCCACTGCATGGCGTCGGCCGCCGTAGCCTTCATCCGCACCTTCGGCATGGACGAGCCGATGGGCTGCTACGACGATTTCGAGCACGCCGACGCCTTCGTCCTCTGGGGCTCCAACATGGCGGAGATGCACCCCATCCTGTGGACCCGCATCACCGACCGGCGGCTGGCCCACAACCATGTGAAGGTGGCCGTCCTATCGACCTTCGAGCACCGCAGCTTCGAGTTGGCCGACATCCCGATGATCTTCGAGCCGGGGACCGACCTGGCCATCCTGAACTACATCGCCAACCACATCATCCAGACCGGGCGGGTGAACAAGGAGTTCATCGAAAAGCATTGCAGCTTCCGCCTGGGGCAGAAGGACATCGGCTACGGCCTGCGCCCCGAAAGCGTTCTGGAGGTGCGCGCCGCCAACGCCAAGGACCCGACCGACTCCAAGCCCATGAGTTTCGACGAGTTCTCCACATTCGTCAGCGAGTACACGCTGGAGAAGGTGGCGGAGCTGAGCAAGGTCCCCAAGGAGCGGCTGCTGGCGCTCGCCGAGATGTACGCCGACCCGAAGATCAAGGTCATGTCGCTGTGGACCATGGGGTTCAACCAGCACGTCCGCGGCGTGTGGGTGAACCACATGGTCTACAACATCCACCTTCTGACTGGAAAAATCTCGGAACCGGGCAACAGCCCCTTCTCGCTGACCGGCCAGCCCTCAGCCTGCGGCACGGCGCGCGAGGTCGGCACCTTCGCCCACCGGCTGCCCGCCGACATGCAGGTGACCAACCCCACCCACCGCTCCCATGTCGAGGAGGGCTGGAAGATCCCCAAGGGCCTGCTGCCCGGCAAGATCGGCTATCACGCCGTCCTGCAGGACCGGATGCTGAAGGACGGAAAGCTCAACGCCTACTGGATCATGGTCAACAACAACCTCCAAGCGGCGCCCAACAGCGACAACGAGACCTATCCCGGTTACCGCAATCCAGAGAACTTCATCGTCGTCTCGGACGCCTACCCGACGGTGACCGCCGCCGCCGCCGACCTGATTCTGCCCGCCGCCATGTGGGTGGAGAAGGAGGGCGCCTACGGCAACGCCGAACGGCGGACCCATTTCTGGCACCAGCTCGTCAACGCGCCGGGCGAGGCGCGCTCGGACCTCTGGCAGCTCATGGAGTTCTCCAAGCGCTTCACCACCGACGAGGTGTGGCCGAAGGAGATCCTGGACGCCAATCCCGACTTCCGCGGCAAGACCCTGTTCGACGTGCTGTTCCGCAACGGCAACGTCGACCGCTTCCCCGTGTCGGAGCTGGACCCCGCCTACGAGAACCGGGAGTCGAAGGAATTCGGCTTCTACGTGCAGAAAGGCCTGTTCGAGGAGTACGCCGCCTTCGGGCGCGGCCATGGCCACGATCTGGCGCCCTTCGACACCTATCACGAGGTGCGCGGGCTGCGCTGGCCGGTGGTTGAGGGCAAGGAGACGAAGTGGCGCTACCGGGAGGGGCTCGACCCATACGTCCCGAAGGGCGAGGGGGTACGCTTCTACGGAAATCCGGACGGCAAGGCCAACCTGTTCGCCTTCCCCTACGAACCCCCGGCGGAATCGCCGGACAAGGACTTCGACCTATGGCTGGTCACGGGACGCGTGCTGGAGCACTGGCACTCCGGCTCCATGACCATGCGGGTGCCCGAACTTTACAAGGCCATGCCGATGGCGCTGGTCTACATGCATCCGGACGACGCGCAGTCGCGCGGCCTGCGCCGCGGCTCGGAGGTCAAGGTGATGTCGCGGCGCGGCGAGATGCGCACGCGGGTCGAGACGCGCGGGCGCAACCGGCCGCCGCGCGGCGTGGTCTTCGTGCCCTGGTTCGATTCGGCGCGACTCATCAACAAATGCACGCTCGACGCTACCGACCCGATCAGCAAGCAGACGGACTTCAAGAAGTGCGCCGTCAAGATCGTGGCCGTCTGAGGGAGGACCGCAACCATGCGCCGCCATCTCATGCTCGTGCTGGCCGCGGCCCTGCCCTGCCTCGTGCCGGCACTGCTCGCCGCCCAGGGAACCGGACAGGTCCGGGAACCCTTCCGCCCGCCGATCCAGTTCACCGACGAGGACCCGGCCCCGCCGATCCCCGCCGACGTCACCGACGACCGGCGGGTCGCCCGCAACTATCCGGAACAGCCGCCGGTCATCCCGCACAACATCCGCGATTATCAGATCAGCCTGAACAACAACCAGTGCCTGACCTGCCACAGCCGCCAGTTCACCGGGGCCACTCAGGCGCCGATGATCAGCATCACCCACTACGTCGACCGCGAAGGCCAGACCCTGGGCGCGGTGGCGCCGCGCCGCTATTTCTGCACGCAGTGCCATGTCCCCCAGACCGTGGCGCAGCCCATCGTCCCGAACACCTTCAGGGACATGGACAGCCTCATCAGCCGCCCGTCGGACGGGGGTGACCGGCGATGAAGCTGCCCGATTTCCTGCTGCGGCCCTGGCGGATCATCGCGGGGCCGAGCCGTTACCTCAGCCTGGGCTTCCTGACGCTGGGCGGCTTCCTAGCCGGCGTGATGTTCTGGGGCGGCTTCAACACCGCCCTGGAGGTCACCAACACCGAGAAGTTCTGCACGAGCTGCCACGAGATGCGGGACAATGTGTTCGAGGAGCTGAAGACCACCATCCACTTCACCAACCGCTCCGGCGTGCGGGCGACCTGCCCGGACTGCCACGTCCCCCACAACTGGACCGACAAGATCGCCCGCAAGATGCAGGCCTCGAAGGAGGTCTGGGGCAAGATCTTCGGCACCATCAGCACGCGCGACAAGTTCGTGGAGAAGCGGCGCGAGCTGGCCGAGCATGAGTGGGCGCGGCTGAAGGCGAACAATTCCCTGGAATGCCGCAATTGCCACAGCGCGGAATCAATGGACATCACCAAGCAGGGGGCGCGGGCGGCGCGCATCCATCAGCAATATCTGTTCAGCGGGCAACGCACCTGCATCGATTGCCACAAGGGCATCGCCCACCGCCTGCCGAACATGGACGGCGTCCCGCCGGGCTGGAGCGAAGCGTCCAACGAAACGGGCAACGAAAGCGACGACCCGCTCGGCCGCTGGCTGGCCGACGCCACGCCGGGACCGGCGAACCCGCATTGAGCGGGTGGTGAAATCCCCTCTCCCCAGGAGGGAGAGGGGCAAATCGGCGCCGTTACTCGGCCTTGCCGTTGACGGCGTCCTTGAGGGCCTTGCCGGCGGAGAACTTCGGCGCCTTGGAGGCGGCGATCT
>NZ_JAUQTX010000033.1:0-37094 GCF_059803775.1 Azospirillum sp. UFLA03-27
GCGTATAATCGTCGGCAGCGTCAGATGTGTATAAGAGACAGGATCAGGCGGACGCCGGGATGCAGCCAGGAGGGTGGCGGCCGGCTCATGCGGACCCGGCGGGCATGTCCGGACGGTGGAGGGCCGGACGGTAGAGGGCCGCCAGTTCCCCGACCGTGTTGAACTGGACGAAGCCGGCGCGGAAGGGGTCCTGACCCGTGCGCTGCTCCAGCACCACCAGCAGCGTGGCGAGGTCGAGGGAGTCGATAGGCAGGTCCCCGCCGAGGAAACGCGTGCCCGGGCCGAGCGCCGGCAGGGTCTCCCCCTTTTCGGCGGCGATGCGGGCAAGCTCTTCGGCGATCAGCGCGAACATGGAGTCGGTCATCGGGGGTCGCATGCGGAAAGGAAGTCGCGGAGGGTGGCCGTGACGGGGGTCGCCGCCTCACTATGCGGCAAGTGCCCGGCCTTGTCGAAGAGATGAAGCGGCGCGTCGGGGGGCAGGCGGTCGGCGGCCGGCACCGGGATGATGCGGTCCTCCCGCCCCCACAGGAGCTGGATCGGCATGGGGAAGACCGTCCAGTCCACCGGGTCGGGCGACCGGTGCGCCTCCGCGAAGGAGGCGGCGATGATCCGCTCCAGAGCGGTGCGGCGGCGGGAATCGGTGGCCTGGGCGTGCATCACTTCGCCGACGCGGCCCGCCAGCAGCCAGGGCCGGGCGAACAGGCGCGCGGCGCAGTCCCGCCCCTCCTCCACCGTTTCCAGCGCGGCGACACGCCGCAGGAACTCCAGATCGAAACCGGGGCCGAGGCCGGCGCTGGCGACCAGCGACAGGCTGGCCACCCGATCCGGGGCCAGACGCGCCAGTTCCAGGGCGACGTATCCGCCCATGGAGTGGCCGACGGCGTGAACGCGCGGAATCTCCAGCGCATTCAGCAGGCGCAGCAACCAGGGCGCGAAGGCGCCGACCCGCCCCTCCCCGACCTCCAGGGTCGAGGCGCCGTGCCCCGGCAGATCCACCGCCAGGACCCGGCGGTCGGCGGCCAGCGCCGCGGCGTTGAACTGCCAAGTCAGCGAATCCCCGGCGAAGCCGTGCAGCAGCAGAGCCGGAACGCCGCCCTGCCCCATCGACAGATAGGAGGCCGGACCGCCTTCGATGTCCGCCCATCCGCGCCTCGGGGAGCGCTCAATCCTTCCGGTCACCGAAAATTCAGGCCGTTACGGCGATGCCGGCCAGACCCAGCAGGTCGTCCACCGTCTTCGCCTTGACGAGCTTCTCGCCTTCCACGACGTGGCCGAGCCTCTCATCGACCAAAGCGATGAAGCTGATGACGGCCAGCGAGTCCCAAGCGTCGATCGATTCGAGTTCTTCCGCGCCCTTCAGGGTGCCGGCGTCCAGCTCCAGCATCTCGTCGAGCGCGAGCAGGAATTCCTTGCGGTCCATGGTGGTGTCTCCGTTTCAGTGGAGCGTGTTCTGACGCACGCTGCCGTTCAGGTCGGCCCATTCAGGGTTCTGGCGCAGCAGATTGCAACAATCCTGCCAGCCGAAGCCGGGATTTTCGGGGAGCAAGGCGCCCAGCAGGCAGCGGACCAGTTCCAGGTCGGCGGCCTCGTCCACGCACCAGCGCTGGTCCAGCACGCTGCCGTCTTCCGGCGCCAGGGGGATGCCGATGCGGAAACGCTCCGGACGGCGGTAGATATGGGCGGTGACGTGCTCGCGCTCCGCCGGGTCGGTGGCGGAGGCGGAGGCCTCGTCCAGAGCGGCACGGGTGAGGACCTCGCTGTCCAGGCCGCGCGGGAAGCGGGTGACGTCCAGGCTGAGATAGTCCAGCGGCGGCACCGATTCCAGGAAGGCGGCCACCACGCGGTCCACCAGCGCCGGGTCGATCAGCGGGCAATCGGCGGTGACCCGCACCACCACGTCGGCGCCGGCCATGGCGGCGGCCCCGGCGAAGCGCCCGAGCACGTCCTGCTCGTCGCCGCGGAACACCGGAATGCCGAGCGATCCCGCCAGTTCCGCCACCGGGTCGTCGGTGCCGTTCACCGTGGTCGCCAGCACCAGCGCGTCCAGCGTCCGGCAGCACGCCAAACGGCCCAGATGATGCGCCAGCAGCGGCTGCCCCGCCGCCGCCATCAGCACCTTGCCGGGCAGGCGGGTCGAGGTCATGCGGGCCTGCGAGATGCAGACCACGCGCGGCTTGGCCGTGGCGGCGCTCATTCATCCTCCGAGGCCAGCATCTCCCAGCGCAGCGGCTCGCCGCGCGTCAGCGCGCGGGCGGCGCGGCGGCCGAGCACAGCGGGAAGATGTTTCGGCTCCAGGCCGAAGCCGGGACGGATGGAGCGGACGCTGGCGGCGCTCAGCGCCTCGCCCGCCGCCACGTCGGCGGTGACGTAGAGGGAGCGACGGTAGTCCCGCCCGCCCGCCTCGCTCGGCTTCACCCCGTAATGGACGCGGCCCAGCGCCGCCCAGGCGGTGCGCACGGAATCGGCCATCGCCTTGAACTCCGCCGGTTCCAGGGAGAAGGCGCTGTCCACCCCGCCGTCGGCGCGGGACAGGGTGAAATGCTTCTCGATCACCACCGCGCCCAGCGCCGCCGCCGCGACCGGCACCGCTGCACCGTGGGTGTGGTCGGACAGGCCGGCATCGACGCCGAAGGCCTGCGCCAGATGCGGGATGGTGCGCAGGTTGCAGTCCTCGGGCGGTGTCGGGTAGCCGCTGACGCAATGGAGCAGCACGAGCGGCGCGTCGCCCGCCGCCTCCACCGCCTCCGCGATCTCGCCCAGAGTGGCGAGGCCGGTGGACAGGATCAGCGGCTTGCCCGAGCGGGCGGCCCGGCGGATCAGCGGCAGGTCGTTCAACTCGAAGGAGGCGATCTTGAAGGCCGGGGCGTCCAGCCGCTCCAGCAGCTCCACTGCCGTGTCGTCGAAGGGGGAGCTGAAAATGGTCAGGCCGATGGCGCGGGCGCGCTCGAATAGTGGCCCGTGCCACTCCCAAGGGGTATGGGCTTCGCGGTAAAGGTCGTGCAGGGTGCGGCCCTTCCACAACCCGCCCTCCAGCAGGAAGCCCGGCCCGTCATGGTCGATGGTCAGGGTGTCGGCGGTGTAGGTCTGCAGCTTCACCGCGTCGGCGCCGGCCTCCTTGGCGGCGTCTACCAGGGCGAGCGCCCGGTTCAGGTCGCCCTTGTGGTTGCCCGACATCTCGGCGATCAGATAGGGCGGATGGCCGGGGCCAATGGGACGGCTGTTGATAATGACGTCGCGCGGCACGGAGGGCGGTCTCGCTGTGATGGTCGGGTTTCACTCTGCCACGGAAGCGGACGACGGGTCTTCCTTTTGTGCGCCCGCCTTGGCCGCAGCCCGCAGAAGGTCCCGCGCCTCCTCGCCATAGGCCAGCAGCCGTTCGGCGCAGCGGTGACGGTCGCCGACGGTCTGGAAACGGATGCGCGACAGCTCCGACTGCCGCTCCCGCAGCGCCGGGGCGGCGACGAGGGCGGCGGCCCGCTCCACGTAGGCGGCGGCGTCCGGAACGGGAATGCCGGCTCCCGCCACGCTCGCCACGTCGCCCCAGGCCAGCGTGACCACCGGCAACCCCTCCGCGATGGCGTAGGCGGCGCTGCCGCCGCCGCCCTGGCGCGACGGGTTGAGGTAGGCGTGGCAGCGCCGGTAGAAGGCGCGGATGTCCTTGAGATGACCCAGGCTGCGCATCCGCGCGCCGTTGCGCGTCGCCTTCAGCCGGGCCGGCAACTGCTCAACCTCTCCCGCGAAGACGATCACCGCGCCGGGGCAACGGTCGAGGATGGCATCGGCCAGCGCGAGGAATTCCGCGGTCACCTCGATGTCCAGGCGGGTGCCGACCACGGCGAAGACGAAGGCTACATCGCCCAGATCGGGAGCGCCCTCGACACCCGCCGTGGGGGGCGGGGAAAAGCCCAGCGTGAAAGGCCGGAAGCGCCGCGCGAAGGGGCCGCGGTACAGCGCCGGCATGGCGTCGGTGTGGTTCCCCTCCTCGTAGCCCAGCACCAGATGGGCCAGCGAGATGGTCATGCCCGAGGTGGTGGGCAGGCAGACCACCGGCCGCGCATCGGTCACCGCGAACAGGTCGCCCACCACGTTGGCCCCGCCGAAGGTCACCAGCAGGTCGGGGTCGTAACCGTCGATGGCGCCGACGATGGTGGACAGCTTGTCCTTGGAAAAGGTGCGGTCGGTGAAGGACGCCATCTTCACCTGTTTGCCGAACATCTTCAGGGCGAAGACGCCCTCGTAGTCGGCGACCAACTCCGCGACCATCGGTGGCACGAACAGGCTCTCGGCCCGCAACGGCATGGTGTTGCAGTTGATGATGGCGACATCGAGTCCGAAATCGTCCTGGAGCCGGCTGGCGTAGTCGAAGCAGTCGCGCGAGGGCTGGTGCTGGTCGTTGGTGAACTGGTTGGTCAGCACGGCCACCCGTCGGATCGGCCCGGCGCGCGGCACATGGCGCGGCGGAACGACGCCCCAGCGCCGCGCCACCGCCCAAACCAGATCCTCGTAGAAGCGGAACAGGTCGCAGGGTCCGAAGGCGCCCAGCTTCTCCGGTGCCGACGCCGCCAGGAACAGCTGCCGCGCCATGCACCAGTAGGTGTAGTGCATCAACTGCGGCCCGACCCGCTCCCCACCCAGCAGCAAATAATGAAGAATTCGCTCGTAGTGGTAGAGGTCGCCGGTCAACTGGAACAGCACGGAGTGGAGCAGCACCGTCTCCCCGGTCGGCGGGTCGCGGCGAAGCGCCTCGGCGATGGACAGGCGGACCTCCCGCTCCAGTTCGCGGCGCATCCGCTCGCAGTGGGTCGTCAGGGCGTTGAGGCGGTCGGCGTTGAAATGACGCTCGGCCAGCAGGGCCTTCAGCGTGGCGGCCTGTTCCCCGGCAATGTCGGACATGCGGATCCCCCAACCGGCGCCCGTGCTGCGCCCCGCCTCCTGATAGCCCCGGCGTGGTTAAGGTTTCAAGAACGCGCCGCGCGCTCGGCCAGAGCCGCCGCAACCTCGTCCGCCACCGTGGCCCAATCGCCGGGGCGGGGCTGGCGGAACAGGCGGGCGGTCGGGTACCACGGGCTGTCGGCGCGGTCGAGCAGCCAGCGCCAGTCCGGCGCGTGGGACAGCAGCACCCACAGGGGGACGCCCAACGCCCCGGCCAGATGAGCGGGCGCGGTGCAGGAGGACACCACGAGGTCCAGCGACGCCATGATCGCCGCGGTGTCGGCGAAGTCGCGAATCTCCGGCGCCAGATCGGTGAAGGAGGGCGGCATCGCCCGTCGCGCCAGCTCGTCATGGCCGGGGCCGAGTTGCAGGCCGAAGAAGCGGCAGCCCCGCACCGCCAGCAGCGGCGCCAGCGCCGCCAAGCCCGGCGACCGCTCCCGGTCACCGGCGAACTGCGGGTTGCCGGCCCAGACCAGCCCGACCGTGAGACCGTCGCCGGCCAGCCGTTCCCGCCACGCCGCGAGGCGCGCCGGATCGGCGGTCAGGTAGGGGACGGCGGCGGGAACGGTCTCCAGCCGTGTGGCGAAGGCCCGCGGCAGGCTGAGCAGCGGGCACTGCCAGTCGAAGGCGGGCAAAGCCTCGCCGCGCGCAAACACCCGCTCCACCCCCGGCAGGCCGCGGAACAGGGGAACCAGATCGGCCCCGACCTCCAGCAGCGCGCGGGCACCGCGGGCGGCGACCAGGGGGGCGTAGCGGACGAACTGGATGGCGTCGCCTCGGCCCTGTTCCTCGTGCAGCAGGATGGTTTGTCCGGCGATGGCTTCGCCGCTCCACAGCGGCTGCGGCAGCCCGCGCGGCCTGGTCGGGAAATCGGCCACGCCCCAGCGCGCCTCGTAATCCTCCCAGCCGCCGGTCAGGTCGCCGGCGAGGAGCCGCGCCAGCGCGCGGTTCCAGCGCGCCTCGGCGCTGGACGGCTGCAAGCGGACGGCCCGATCGTGCAGGCGCAGCGAGGCGGCGATCTCCCGCCGGTCGCGCAGCCGGTTCGCCAGACCGCTCAGCGCACTGCGGTGATCCGGCTGAAGGGCCAACGCCCGGTGAAGCGACGCCAGAGAGCCGGGTTCGGACAAGGACAGCGCGTGCCAGCCATTCGCCGCGTCCGGACGCAGCCGCAGCGGGCGGCGCAGCGCCGCCATGCTCTCCGCCTCCCCGCCCGTTCTGAGCCGGGCGGCGGCGAGAAGCTCCAGCGCGCCGTCGCTCGCCGGGTCGAGCGCCAGCGCACCGCGCAGAGCCGTGGCGGCGGCGTCCCAACGTCCCGCCTCGTAATGGGCGCGGCCAAGATTGAGCCGGACCGTCGCGTCCTCCGGCAACAACGCCGCTGCGTGCGTCAGCGCCGCCGGCGCCGCCGGGTCCTGGACGCGCTGAAGCGCCACCCCGAGATGGTGCCACGCTTCCCCATGGTCGGGACGCAGCCGGACGGCGCGGCGCAGGGCCGTCATCGCCTCACCCGTCCGTCCCTCGTAGCGCAGCAGGATTCCGGCCTGGACCAGCGGCTCGGCGAGGTCGGGCTGGAGGAGGGTCGTGCGGCGATAGGCCGCCATGGCGAGCCCGCCCTGCCCCGCTTGCCGCGCCGCTCCGGCCAACGGAAAGGCGAGCGCAGCCGAATCGGGACAAAGGCACAAGGCGGCGCGGTACTCCTCGGCCGCTGCGGCGGGGTTGCCGCGGGCCTGATGCAGCATGGCGAGGTTGGCGCGGTATTCGGGAAGGCCGGGGCGCAGCGCCACCGCCCGGCCCAGCAGTTCGGCGGCCTGCTCCAGACGCCCGCCCTGGGCGCAGAGAAGGCCGTAGAGGTGAAGGGCGTTGGGCTCGTCCGGAATCGCGTCGAGGATGCGCCCGTAGAGGGTTTCCGCCTCTTCCGTCCGCCCGGCGGTGTGAAGATCGAGCGCGATGGCCAGCGCCTCGTCCAGCGTCGCCACAGCGCCCACTCCGCTCAGGTCTCGCGGCCGCCGATCACGCTGGCGGCGACCGCCAGACTTTCCGGCGTACCCATGTCGATGAAGCGCGCCTTGGCAACGTGGCCGTGCAGGGTTCCCGGCGGCATCTTGTGCAGCACGTCGCGGGTCAGCGAACTGGCCCCGGAGGCCGCGATGCGGTCAAGGAAGGCCGCAGAGAAGAGATAGACTCCGGCGTTGATGACGCCGCGCCCCGGGGCCTTGTCGAGGAACTGGCGGACGCGGCTGTCCGGCCCGACCTCCACCCGGCCGAAGCGGGCGGCGTCCTCCACCTCCACGCACAGCACCGACGCTTCCGCCCCCGACAGGCGGTGCGAGGCGACGAAGGCGCGCAGGTCGGCGTCCAGGAAGGTGTCGCCGCTCATCACCAGGACGGTGCCGGCCTTCAGGTCCTTGCGGATGTAGGCGAGCGCCGCGGCGGAGCCCATCTGGCTCGGCTCGATCTGGCAGACGACGTCCAGCGAGCGGTTGGTGTCGCCCTGGGCCAGCCACGCCGTCACCCGGTCGGCCAGATGGCCCAGGCACAGCACCACCCGGCGCGCGCCATAGGCCGCCAGATGATCCAGCAGATGTCCGAGAAAGGCGCGGCCCGCGATGGGCGCAAGCACCTTGGGCGTGTCGCCCGAGACGCCCCGCATGCGCGAGCCGAGACCACCGGCAAGCAGCGTGACGTCGATGTCCGTCAAGGCTTCCTCAGGCCGCACCGTGCTTCCCCTCATGCTCCCGGCGCCGCGGCGCCGCCCCCACACCCGCCGCATACCGCGTCGGCGGTGGATTGGTCAAACATTCGGTGGGGGTGACGGCGAACTTTCCCGGCCGACCGCCCAACGTAAGCCCCCAACCGCCTGGCCTATTCCGCGAAGGCGGCCAGCGTGGTTTCGCGCGGGAAGATATGGGGGTGCCCCTCCCAATCGCTGCGCAGCGTCTCGAACACATGGACGTCATGGAAACGGCCATATTTCTGGACATGTTGACGCAGCACCCCGACCTCCCGCGCCTTTACAACCCTCTGGATGCGGATGACCGTGTCGTTGCCCTCCATGAAATAGTTGAAGAGCTTGTTCATCCCCAAACCGTAGAAGCAATAGTCCATGATGAAGCAGTGCAGGAAGCCGGCGAGCCGCCGCCTGTCCTTCTCATCCACGATATACGAGCCGGAGGAGCAGCGCAGATGCACCCGGTCGATGTCATAGTAGGAAAGATAGCCGACCGGGCGGCCCTCATGCTCGATGATGAAATGGCGGAAGTCCGCGCGGGCGTCCATTGCGGCCAGCCACGCGCGCTGCCGGTCGACGTCCGGGTTCTCCAGATCGGTGAACATGAAGCGGGTGATCGACGGCTCGGTTCGCCAGCGCAGCAGCATCTCGGCATCGTCGGTCGTCGGTCGGCGGAAGCGGAACATGAACCCTCACCCTCAAACGCCTGCGGCGTCACGTCGCCAGATAGCCGCCGTCCACCGGCAGCATCACCCCGTTGATCCAACCGCTGGCCGGCGACAGCAGGAAGGCGATGGCCGAGGCCACGTCCTCCGGCTTACCGAAGCCCATGGGATGGGCCGCTCGGATCGCCTTGAACTGCTCCGCCGTGGTGGTGCGGCGGAAGCGCTCCATCATCTCCGTCTCGACCATCGCCGGGGCGACGCAGTTGACGCGGATGCCGTCGCGCAGGAACTCCATGGCCAGCCCGCGGGTGGCCGAGACCAGCCCGCCCTTGGCCGCCGAATAGACCACGTTGCCCGGCTGCCCGATCTCCGCGGCGACGGAGGACACCAGGACCAGCGCCGCCGGTTCGGCGTGGCAGCCCTTCTGCCGCAGGCCGCGGGCCAGCGCCAGAGCGCTCAGCAGGTTGGCGTGGAGGATGCCGTCGAAGAAGGCGCGGTCGACGCCGCGCACCGGCTTGCCGACCTGCACCCCGGCGCAATGGGCCAGCCCGGCGATGGGGCCGCCGGCCTCCGCCTGCGCCTTGACCCAGCCGGGGATGGCGTCGCTGTCCGACAGGTCGAAGGCGGCCGTCCGGTGCCCCTCCCCCGGCAGAAGCGCCAGCGTCTCGTCCAGCCGCCCGGCGTCGCGCCCGTTGAGCGTGACCCGCGCGCCGACCCTCGCGGCCAGCAGAGCGGTCGCCCGCCCGATCCCGGCGGAGGCGCCGGTGACCAGGACATGCCGTCCGGCGAGATCGACGAGCGGGCTCATGTCCCCGGTCATGTCCCGGCTCATTCGGCCGCCATGCGGGCGAGCCACGCCCGGTGGAAGGCGGCGATGCGCTCCTCGCAGACGCCGAGGACGGCCGGGGTCTGGACCTGCTTCAGCCCCTTGTGGGTGGCTTCGGCGACGCGCTGGTCCTCACCCAGGATGGTGCGGTTGAAGCCGACGACATTGGCCTCCACCGCCTTGCGCGCAGCCCCGCCCTTGGTCTGCGGCTTGGAGGTCTCGCCCACAAACAGGCGGAAATGCAAGTCGCAGCGGTCCGGCCCGACAGGGTCGTAGGTCTGGACACTCATCAGCGCGCCGTGGGAGACGCCGATGGCGAGGTTGGGGAAGATCAGATAGTGGTCGTAGCTCTCCAGCCGGTCGCTGCGCGGCAGCCCCATCTTCTGGCTCACCCCGTCCCACCAGCGCGCCGAGCCGTCGGACAGCTGGCTGATGCCCCGCGAATGCTCGCCCTCGTAGGAGCAGATCCAGACCTTCTTGACATAATTCTTGAAGGTTTCCGGGTGGGTGGCGTCGACGTGGTAGACCTCCAGGGCGGTTTCCAGCGCCGCCTTCCAGTTGGCGTTCCAGGGCAGCACGCCCTCGTCGATGCGGTCGGTGAACAGCGCCGACAGATGGTCGAGGACGGCGCCGTACGCTCCCAACTGCTCGTCAAGCCCCGGCCCGGCCGGCTCCAGCCGGACGAAGACGAAGCGGCCCCGCACCGCCACCTCGAAACGCCGCAGGGCGAGGCGCTTCTTCGCCGCGTCGTCCAGACCGAAATGCTCGCGGTTTCCGGGGATGCCGACCGGAACGCCGTCGCGGTTGAAGACCCAGCCGTGATAGGGACAGACCGGCTTGCCGTTGCCGCAGGGTCGCAGGTGGATCAGCGAATAGCGGTGCGTGCAGACATTGTGGTAGGCCCGCAGCTCGCCGCCGAAGTTCTGGACCAAAACCGAGGTGCCGGCGATGTCCGCGGTGATGAAGTCGTTGTCGTTGCGCAGGTCGTCCGTAAATCCAACGAACATCCAGCAGCGGCGGAAGACTCGCGCCGCCTCTTCGGCGTGATTGGCCTCGCCGGAGTAACGCTGGGGCGGGATCACCATGTCGGGCGGGAACGAAAGCCGGCTTTGCTGACCCCGGTCATCCATGGCTGATTCCATTTATCGGTTCGTTAATCATTCGACCCTAGCGTTCTTTCGGTTAATAGTCTCCGAATTCGCCCAAGTCCAGGACGGACGCAGCGGCGGCGGAGGGAGGGAGCATCCGGTGAAGGCCATCATCGAGGGCGTGCGCATCGCGGGATTTCGGGCCGCCGTGCCGCCGCACCGCCATTCCTTCCTGGAGGACCATTCCCTCTTCACGGCGGAGGAAGCGGAAAAGCTGTTCGCCACCACCGGCGTGTACGAGCGGCGCATCGCCCCGCCGCACATCTGCGCGTCGGACATGTGCGTGGCGGCGGCGGAAGGGCTGCTCGCCCAGCTCGGCTGGGACCCGGCCAGCGTCGACGTTCTGGTCTTCGTGTCGCAGGACCCCGACTACAACGTCCCGGCGACCTCCTGCGTCATGCAGAAGCGGCTGGGGCTGGCGACGGGGGCGGCCTGCTTCGACGTGAATCTGGGCTGTTCCGGCTTCGTCTATGGGTTGTGGATGGCCGGGCGGCTGCTCGGCGGATCGACGGGCCGACGGGCCATCGTTCTGTGCGGCGACACCAGCTCGCGCCACCTCGTGCCGGGCGACCGCTCCACCCTGCCGCTGTTCGGCGACGCGGGCGGGGCCGTGGCTTTGGAAGTCACCCAAGGGGCGCCGCCGATCCACGTCGTCGTCGGCACCGACGGCGGCGGGGCCAAGAACATCTGGGTCAAGGCCGGCGGGCGCCGCAATTCGCTGGTGCCGGGACGCGAGCCCTGGCCGGCGGACAAGCAGGAACAGATGTTCACCGACTCGCGCCTGTCGCTGAACGGGGCGGAGGTGTTCGCCTTCACGCTGCGCGCCGTGCCGCCGCTGATCCGCGAGACGCTGGAGTTCGCAGGCGTGGGGGTGGAGGACATCGACCTCTGCGTGATGCACCAGGCCAACGCCTTCATGCTGGAGCATCTGCGCAAGAAGACCAAGTTCCCGCCGGAAAAATTCCTCGTGGACATGCACGACTTCGGCAACACCAGCTCCGCCTCGATCCCGCTGGCGGTCAGCCACCGGCTGGGCGAGGCGCTGTCCACCGGCACGCGCAAGATGCTGCTGGCCGGCTTCGGCGTCGGCTGGTCTTGGGGTGCCGTGGTTGCCGACGTCGGGCCGATCCCCGCCCCGGCGGTGCAGGAAATCCCCGACGACTTCCCCCTGCTGACCCCCTGAGCCGCCGGACCATGCGCAACCCGCTCGACCTCACGGGACGGCGCCTGCTGGTGACCGGAGCCTCATCCGACAGCGACATCGGCCGCGAGATCTGCAGGGCGCTGGCCGGGCTGGGCGCCGCTCTCACTCTGGTCGGCCGACGCGCCGACGCGCTGGAGGCCACCCGCGCCCTGCTGGACGGACCGGGGCGGCACAGCGTCGCCCCCTTCGACCTGACCGACCTCGACGCCATCCCCGGCTGGATGAAAGGGCTGGCGGAGTCGGGCGGTCCCTTCGCCGGTCTGGTCCATTCCGCGTCGGAGCAGGGCTACTCCGTGCTGCGGCAGGTCAACCGGGCGCAGTTCGACCGCTATTTCACGCTGAACGTCGGGGCGCCGCTGATGCTGGCGCGCGGCTTCCACCAGAAGGGCGTCTTCGCACCGGGCGGCGGGGCGATCGTCTATGTCGGGTCGGTCGCCGGGCTGAAGGGCCAGAAGGGCCGCTCGCTCTACGCCGCGAGCAAGGCGGCGCTGGTCTCGGTGGCGCAGTCGTTGGCGCTGGAATTGGCCGATAAGCGCATCCGCGTCAATGTGGTCGCCCCGGCGGTGGTGCTGGGCACCAAGGCGGAGAAGCAGTTCGCCATGCTGCCGGCGGAGCAGAACGCCGCGCTCGCTGCCGCCCACCCGCTGGGCTACGGCGCGCCGCAGGACGTGGCCGACGCGGTGGCCTACCTGCTGGCCGACAGCGGGCGCTGGGTGACCGGGACGGTGCTGCCCGTGGACGGTGGCTTCACCGCGGGTTGATCGCCTCCGCCAGCGCCCGCGCGATGCGCAAGGCACCCTGGCCATCGACAATCCCCGCCAGCTTGCCCGCCATGCTCCTCCGCCGCGCCGGGTCGGCCCAAAGCTCCAGAGCCACGTCAGCGATCCGCTCCGGAGCACCTTCGGTCTGCCCAGCCACCAGGGCGCACCAGCCCAGAGCCTCCGACTGGCGGGCGGCCTCTAACTGGTTGTCGGCAATGGTGACGAGGACGGCGGGCGTGCCGACGGCCGCCAGTTCCCCAGTCGTGGTGCCCGCCGCCGAGACGGCCAGCCCGGCCTGCGCCATCAGGAGCCCCATGCGCGGCGTGTCGCGGTGCAGCCGCACGCTGTCTTTGAAACGCCCCCCCGCGGCCTCCACCGCCGCCGCGTCACGCACCGCCCCGCCGACCGCCACATCCAGCCGGACGCCGGGCGGCAGGCGCGGCGCGAGACGTTCGATCACCGGAGCCGTCAGCCCCAGCGGGTCGGAGCCGCCGAAGGTGACCAGCAGGCCGCAGCGTTCCTCAAGCGGTGGCTTGGCCGCTGCCGCGGCCTCCCGCACCTCCCGCCGCAACGGCGCGTGAGCGGGGCCGAGCAGCAGCCGGGCGTCGGGGTTGCCCTTACGGTAGGGCAGCGACGCGGCGTCCGGCGCGGCGTTGACGATCAGCCCGGCGTGAATCGGCTCCCCCGTCCCGGCGTCGTCGAAGGCCAGGATGGGCAGCCCCGTCTCGTCCAGCCCGGCCCGCCAGCCTTCGGAGAATCCATAACCGTCCAGCACGACGGCGGCGGCGCCGGCTTGCGCCGCGATGGCGCGCGTCGCGGCAAGGTCGGCGACGCTGCCGGGGGCCGCGTCGATCCGATGAACGGCCATACCGGCAGCGCGCAGACGTTCCTCCAAAGCCGGTGGCAGGCTCGCCACCGTGAACAGCGCATCGCCGCCCAGCTCCTGCACGGCCTCCGCCACGGCGAGGCAGCGCATGACGTGCCCGGCCCCGATGGAGGCCCCGGCGTCGGCGCGGAACAGCACCCTCACGGGCCGTCTCCCGGCCTTCAATGCAGGGTCGGCGCGTTCGGCCCGGTGGGGCGCAGCCGCGTGCGGGCCGAGGACAGGCAGAAGGCATGCCAGTAGAGCGCGACCAGGGCGCCCGGCATGCTGTCCAGCTCATGCCCCGGCAAAGCGGTGATGTTCGCCGCGTGGGCCATGGCGGCGTTGGCGGCGTTGAGGCTGTGTTGCGCCGCCGGACCGATCAGCGCCAGCGTCTCCGCCAGCGCGCGGGCGTCGAGGCGCAGGGTCGCCGGGGCGACGGTCACCTGAGCGGTTCCATCGCGCAGGCGCCCGATGGCGATGTAGGCCTCCAGAAGGTCCGGCCGGTCCTCCGGACGAATCACCGCGGCGACCACGCGGTTGCCGGTCAGCGGGCCGGTGCCGTCGAACTCGAACACCACGGCGCGCTCGGCCTGCCGGGCCTCGGCCAGGGCGGCGGCGCGCTCCCCGGCGGAGACTCCAGCCAGCCGCATCGCCTCCTCGAACATCTCGGGCCGCCCACCGCCCTCGGCGTGGACGACCAGCGGAGCGTCCATCGTCGCGGCGATGGCGAGACGGCGCGCCATGACGTTGACCGCCGCCTCCGCCGCGTCCTGCGGAAGCGTGTCCTGCAGCAGCTCCGCGCCCTTGCGCAGCATCACCTCGGCGAAGCTGATGTCCGGGGCGGTGTCTGGGGTCATGGTGCGGTCTCCGTCGAAGATGGTCGGCTGTTGTACGCCAGCGTTGGGCGGTTTCTCAATGTTCGCCGCCATCAATGATAACCACCATCAATGATAACCAATGGCGCCCGTTACCTTGCCGCGGAAAACCCAGTAGCTGTAGGCGGTGTAGATCAGGATCGTCGGAATCAGGAAAGCCATGCCGATCAGCAGGAAGACCTGGGTTTCCGGCGGGGCCGCCGCCTGCCACACGGTGATCCCCGGCGGGATCAGCACCGGCCACAGGCTGATCGCCAGCCCCAGATAGGACAGGGCGAACAGCCCCATGGCGAAGGCGAAGGGAAGCACCTCCCGCCCCTCGTCCAGCGCCCGCCACAGGCCGAAGGCGAGGAAGCCGACCATCAACGGCACCGGCGACAGCAGCAGGATGTTGGGCACCGAGAACCAGCGCGCGGCGATGGAGGCGTCCAGGAAGGGCGTCCACAGGCTGACCGCCGCGACCAGAACCAGCACCACGATGAGCAGCCGCCGCGCCACGCGGAAGCACCAATCCTGCAGGATGCCAATCGTCCGCCAGATCAGCCATGTGCTCCCCAGCAGCGCGTAGCCGGCGATCAGCGCCACGCCGCAGAACAGGCTGAAGGGGGTCAGCCAGTCCAGCATGGTCCCGGCGAAGTTGCGCCCCTCCACCTCGATCCCCTGGATGAAGGAGCCGAGAACCACCCCCTGCGCGAAGGTGGCGAGCAGCGAGCCCAGGAAGAAGGCCTTGTTCCACAGATGGCGGCTGCTCCGCGCCTTGAAGCGGAACTCGAAGGCGACGCCGCGGAAGATCAGCGCGATCAGCATCAGCAGCAGCGGCAGATACATGGCCGGCAGAACGACGGCGTAGGCGATGGGAAAGGCCGCGAACAGCCCCGCCCCGCCGAGGATCAGCCACGTCTCGTTGAAGTCCCAGACCGGCGCCACGGAGTTCATCATCACGTCCCGCGCCTCCTCGCTGGGGGCGAAGGGGTAGAGGATGCCGATGCCGAGGTCGAAGCCGTCCATCAGCACATACATGAAGACGGCGAAACCGACGATGGCGACCCAGGCGAGGGTCAGCAGGCTGCCTTCCATGGACGTCACTCCGCGGGTTCGATGGATTCGCCGGGCACCGACAGGGGCCGCTTCGGTTGGTGGCCCTGCGCCACCGCGGGAATCTCCAGATCCTCGTCGATCAACCGCGCCGGACCGATGGTCAGCAAGCGGAACAGGTAGTAGGTCCCGGCCCCGTAGATGATCGTGTAGACCACCATGAACACGATCAGCGAGGTCAGCACCGCCCCGCCGGTCAGCGCCGGAGTCACCGCATCCGCCGTGCGGATCATACCGTAGACCACCCATGGCTGGCGCCCGATCTCGGTGGTGAACCAACCGGCCAGGATGGCGATGAAGCCCAGCGGCATGCAGCCGACCAGAATCTTGTGAAACCAGTTCGGACTGTAGAGCCTCCCGCGCACCCGCTGCACCAGATGGATCAGCGCCACCGTCAGCATGACCATGCCGATGGCCACCATGATGCGGAAGGTCCAGAACAGGATCTCCGGGTTGGGCCGGTCCTCCACCGGGAAATTCTTCAGGCCCGGGACCACCCCGTCCCACTCGTGGGTCAGGATCAGGCTCGACAGGGCGGGAATGGCGATTTCGGCGTGATTGGTCTCCGCCTCGTTGTCGGGGATGGCGAACAGGATCAGCGGTGCCCGCGCTCCACCCTCCCAATGGCCCTCCATCGCGGCGATCTTGGCCGGCTGATGCTCCAGCGTGTTCAGCCCGTGCAGGTCGCCGAGGAAGATTTGCAAGGGAGCCAGGATGGTGATGAGCGCCAGCGACATGCTGAGGCCGACCCGCGCGTGCTCCAGGAAACGATTGCGCAGCAGGTAGAAGGCGCTGATGCCCGCCACCACGAATCCGGTGGTCAGGAACATCGCGGTCAGCATGTGGGCGAGCCGGTAGGGGAAGGAGGGGTTGAAAACCACCGCCCACCAGTCGGTGACGAAGAACCGCCCGTCGCGCAGTTCCGCCCCCGCCGGGGTGTGCATCCAGCTGTTCGCCGACAAAATCCAGAATGAGGACAGCACCGTCCCCGTGGCCACCAGCACCGCCGCCAGGAAATGAATGCCCCGCGGCACGCGGTCCCGTCCGAACAGGAGGATGCCGAGGAAGGCGGCTTCCAGAAAGAAGGCGGTCACCACCTCGTACTGGATCAGCGGCCCCAGCACGTTGCCGACGATGTCCGACCAGCGGCTCCAGTTCGTGCCGAACTGGTAGGTCATCACGATTCCCGAGACGACGCCCATGCCGAAGGAGATGGCGAAGATCCGCGTCCAGAATTCCGACAGGCTGCGGTACAGCGCCTTGCCGGTGATCAGCCACCGCGCTTCCAGAACCGCGATCCAGCAGGCGAGCCCCACCGTAAAAGATGGGAAAAGAATGTGAAAAGAAATCACGAAAGCGAACTGGATTCGTGACAGAAGCAGCGGATCGAGGTCCATGGCCGCGGTCCTCCGTTGGCGCTCACAGGGCCGATTCCAGCCGGCCCAACCGACCCCCAACGCGGTCTGTCCCGGGGAGTTCCCATTTTCCGGCTGCGGATACTTTCTTTCCCCCCACCCCTTGAACCGCCGCCGCGACCTCTTATTTCTAAGCTCTTGCCGACATCCACATATTCACGGCCGGCCCTGGGCCACAGCCGATCCCACCCCGCTCCGATGGCCCCGCCGGCCAGCCGGGCTGGGGGGCATCGGTCCATTGCAGGGTGTTTCCCGAGGATGCCGGAATCAGGAGAAGCTCTTTGACGGAACTGGCAGTTTCTGGCGAACCCCTCACCCTCTTTCTAAAAGAAACCCGCAAGTACGACTACCTCACCCCCGAGCAGGAACGCGACCTCGCCATCCGCTGGCGGGAGCGGCAGGACCGCCGCGCCCTCGACAAGCTGATCGGCAGCCACCTCCGGCTCGTCTTCAAAATGGCCCGCGGCTATCAGGGCTACGGCCTGCCGCTGTCCGACCTGATTGCCGAGGGCAACGTCGGCGTCATGCAGGCGGCGCAGAAGTTCGACCCCGACAAGGGTTTCCGCTTCGCCACTTACGCCTCCTGGTGGATCCGCGCGGCGATCCAGGAGTATGTGCTGCACAACTGGTCGCTGGTGAAGATCGGCACCACGGCGGCCCAGAAGAAGCTGTTCTTCAGCCTGCGCCGGCTGAAGGCGCAGTTGCAGGACGCCGAGAACGGCACATTCGGCGGCGACCTGTCTCCGGAAGCGGTGGAGAGCATCGCGACGGAGCTGGACGTTTCCAAGGCCGACGTGATCGAGATGAACCGCCGGCTGGGCACCGACCGCTCGCTCAACGCCACCCTGGCCGAGGACGGCGACAGCGAATGGCTGGACCTTCTGGCCGACGAGGGGCCCGACCAGGAGGCGATCCTGGCTGGCGCGCAGGAGCGCAAGCGTCGGCAGCAGTTCCTCAAGCTGGGGCTGGGCGTTCTGGACGACCGCGAGCGGCAGATCCTGGTGGCCCGCCGCCTGCGCGAGGAGCCGCTGACCCTGGAGGAGCTGAGCCAGCACTTCCACGTCTCGCGCGAGCGCGTGCGCCAGTTGGAGGTGCGCGCCTTCGAGAAGGTTCAGAAGGCGGTGATGGCCCAGGCCCGGCAAATTCCGGGCATCACCGGCAAGGCGTTGCTGCCGGTGTGACCGGCGGCAGCCTCCCCACGGTGCGTTACGGCGTGACGAAACGCGGCGGCTCCGGCAGCACGGAGGACCGCCGCCGCACGCCGCGCAGCGCGTGCTCCACCGTCGCGATCTGCTCCTCCACCGAGATCAGAATCTGCGACGTGACCTCCAGCGTCCGATCCTCGTAGACCCAGCCGTCCGGATGGCGGTCGCTCCAGGCGACGACCGTCCGGTCGCGTTCGTGCAGCAGGCTTATGATTTGCGGCCGGAACAGCCGAATCATCGCGGTGATCCAGCGGTTCGCCGGCCAGGACGGACGCGCGTGGTCGACGGTGAAGCTGTCGAGCATGCGGATCACGTCGTCGGCCGCGTACCACGTCTCCCCCGTTACCCAGCGGTTCGTCGTGAACAGGCGCACCGGCTGCCCCGCCACGTCCATGGCGATCCCCACCAGATGGGACAGCGCGTCGTTGGGGTTGTCCGGCTCCTCGTAATCCCGCAGCGGCAGCGGCTCCATACCCGGCGGCATGCCCAGCGGGCGCAGGAAGGTGTGGAAGTGCCCGTGCTCGCCGTCGGGCCGCTCGTCCTCGGGGTGGCAATGATAATAGTACTGGGCGTGATACTCGGCGTCATAGACGTCGCCCGGCGGGTAGTGGCGCCATTCGTAGAGCGTGCCGTGCCCGCGCAGCAATTCCCCCACCACGGTGTCGCCGGTCTTGGCGAGGACGCGCTGGCACAGCCGGACCTCCCGCGCGGCCTCCGACATCGCCTGCAACTCGTCGCGCGAAAGCTCCGAAAGCTCCATCATCGGATGCTCTGCCACGTCAGCCCCTGCCCTTCCCAGATCCCTATTACGTATGAGGCTTTGTACGCATAGCAAGCGCTTTCCTTAACGGACGCCCGCCGAACGGCCATGGCCGGCATCCGCACGGAACACCGCCTCGCCCCGCCGCAGGGTCCAATCCACCAGCGCGCCTTCCACCTGGCCCAGCGCCGTGTTGAAGGCGGCGATCACGTCGGTGAAATCCGACCCGCGCACCGGGACCACGGCATCGAAGGTCTCGCCCGCCTCGATGGTCCGGTTGGGCATGGCGACCAGCTTGGCCGACAGCCGCACCCGCACCCGGTCCGGCGCCGCGGCACTGGCGTCGCTGAATTCCGCCTGGAAGTCGCGCAGTTCGGTCTTCAGCAGGAAGTCGGAGCGCAAGCCCGCGGAATCCCGCCCGACCGAGACGATCCGCCGGCTGTCCTCGAAGGATTGGACGATCAGCCCCTGCACCATGTTCGGCGCCCGGTCGGCCCAGGACACCCCGGCGAAGTAGTCGAGCGCGGTGGCGGAGCGGGTGACCGCGATGCGCGGCGTGTCGATCCCGGCGCTGGCAGCCGGAGGCTCCACCAGCAACTGCCAGCGCACCGGCGGCAGCCCGGACTCCGCCACGGTTCCCGGCGTCAGCGTGTAGAGGCTGGGCGCGGTGGGGTTCAGCGCGGCGCAGCCGGTCATCAGGCCGACCGTCAGCAACGCCGCCCCCACCCCCTTCATTAAACGGCTCATCATCGTCCACGCACCTCCACGCCCTGGCGGGTTCCGCCGAACAGGAAGTTCGACGGGTCGTTCTCGATCCGCGTCACGACGCGGGACAATTGCCCCGACAGGTCGCGCAACTGCGAGATCAGCAAGGTCAGCTCATACAGCCCGCCGCCGGTGAAGTCGCGGATCGCCCCGCGGTTCTCCCCGATCATGGCGTTGAGCTGGGTGGCGGTCTTGTTCAGCGATCCGGCCAGCGTGTGCAAGTCGCCCGTCAGGGTCTTGGTGCCGCTCTCCACCGCGGCCAGTGTGCGCTGCGCCTGGTCCATGGCTTCACCGATCTGCGGCCCAACCGTCTCGAAGCCCTGGAGCGTCCGGTTGGCCTGGGCGAGCGTCGTGTCCAGCCCCTGGCTGGCGCGGGCCAGCTCGCCGGTCAGGTCGCGGGTGTTGGCCAGGATCTCGGCGATGGCCGCCTGGTTCTGCGGTGTCAGCAGGTCCGCCACCCGGTTGGTCAGGTCCAATGCGCGGTTCAAAAGCTGCGGGGCGGCGTCGACGAAGACCGTGAGCGACGACGGGCGCGACGGGATCACCGGGATGCCGCCGTCATGCGCCGTGCGCAGAAGCTCGCTCATCTCCGTGCCGCCGGAAATCTGGACATAGGCGCCGCCGGTGATGCCCTGGACCTCCAGCGAGGCGATGGAGTCGGTCTTGATCGGCGTGCCTTCCTGCACCTCGATCCGCACGCGCACGCGGCTGACGTCGTTGGGGTCCAGGCGGATGTCGGTCGCCGTGCCCACGGGAATGCCGCGGTAGCGCACCGGGCTGCCCTCCTGCAAACCCGTCACCGAGCCGGTGAAGTAGATGTAATAGGGCTGGCGCGTCTCCTCCAGCTGGATCTTGGCGACCCATACCGTGAAGACGAAGAGGCCGGCGAGCAAGGCCAACACGAAGCTGCCCACGAGGATGTAGCTGGTGCGGGTTTCCATGGCGTCCGGTCAGCTTTCTGCATGGCGCGCGGCGCGGCCGCGCGGTCCGTGGAAATAGTCGTGAATCCAGGGATGCGGGTCGCGGAGATGCTCCTCCAGCGTGCCCACGCGAATCTTCTTGTCCACCAGCACGGCGATGCGGTCGCAGATCGAGGTCAGGCTGTCCAGGTCATGGGTGACCATGAAGACGGTCAGCCCCAGGCTGCGCTGGAGGTTGCGGATCAGCTGGTCGAAGGCGGCGGCGCCGATGGGGTCCAGACCGGCCGTCGGCTCGTCGAGGAACAGGATGTCGGGATCGAGGGCCAGCGCGCGGGCCAGCCCGGCGCGCTTGATCATGCCGCCCGACAGCTCCGACGGGAACTTCGCCCCGGCGTTGGCCGGCAGGCCGGACATGGCGATCTTCACCCGCGCGATCTCCGCCGCCAGCGCCGCCGACAGGTCGGTGTGCTCGCGCAAGGGAACCATGACGTTCTGCGCCACGGTCATCGAGCTGAACAGAGCGCCGTTCTGGAACAGCACGCCGGTGCGCGCCTGGAGCGCCACCCGCTCCGCCTCCGGCAGGTCGGCGGTGTCGCGGCCGAGAAGCTCGATCCGGCCGTCCGCCGGGCGGATCAGCCCGAGGATTTCCTTGAGCAGGACCGACTTGCCGGTGCCCGACCCGCCGACCACGCCCAGCACCTCCCCCCGCCGCACGTCGAGGTCGAGCCCGTCATGGACCACCTGCGGGCCGAAGCGCGTGACCAGCCCGCGCACGCGGATCACCGCGTCCTGCGCATCCGGTTGTCTGTCGTCACACGGCGCCACGGTCCCTCACAGCCTGAGAAAGGAGAACAGGACGGAGAACACCGCGTCCAGGACGATCACCAGGAAGATGGACTCCACCACCGACTTGGTGGTCAGCGTGCCGACGCTCTCGGCGCTGCCGGAGACCTTCAGCCCCTCGTAACAGCCGACCATGGCGATCACCAGCGCGAAGACCGGCGCCTTCACCAGTCCAACCACGAAATGCGGCAGCGTGACGGCGCCGTGAAGCTGGCGGATGAATTGCCCGAAGGTGATGTCCAGCGTCGCGTAGCTCATCACCGCACCGCCGAACAGCCCCATGATGTCGGCGTAGAAGGCCAGCAGCGGCAGGGTGATCATCAGGGCCAGCGCGCGCGGCACCACCAGAAGCTCCACCACGTCCAGCCCCAGCGTGCTGATGGCGTCCACCTCCTGATTGACCTTCATGGTGCCGATCTGCGCGGTGAAGGCGGAGCCGGAGCGCCCGGCCACGATGATCGCGGTCATCAGGATGCCGATCTCGCGCAGGATCGACACACCCAGCAGGTTGACCACGAACAGCTCCGCCCCGAAGCGGCGGAGCTGGTCCGCCCCCTGGAAGGCCAGCACCACGCCGATCAGGAAGGACAGCAGCCCGAGGATCGGCAGGGCGTTCAGCCCGGTCTGCTCGATGTGGAACATCACCGAGCGGAAGCGCAGCCGCCGCGGATTGACGATCAGCCGCCCGAAGGTGATCGCGATGAGGCCGAGGAAGGACAGCAGGTCCCGCCCCTCGCGCAGCCCATCCACGGCGGTGCGACCGGTGCGCTCCAGCATGTCGAGGATCGGGTGGTGCGTCGCCGCCCGCTCGACCGGCGGGGGACCGACCTCGCGCACGGCGTCGAACAGGGCGGCGTGCTCCGGGCGGATGGCGGCCAGATCGACGCCGTGGCCCGCCGCCTTCAGCCGGTCGGACAGGGCGGACAGCAGATAGGCCCCCACCGTGTCCATGGCGTCCAGCCGCGACAGGTCGAGGCTGACCGCCCCGCCGCCGTCCAGCGCGAAGCGGTCGAGCGTGCCCGACAGGGGGCCAGCGGCCTTCAAATCCCAATGGCCGAGAGCCGTCAGCCGCCACTCACCGTCGCCGGCGCGCGACGATTCCAACCACGCCCTTTCGCGCGCCATGCCCCGTCCTGCCCTTCCCTTCCGGTGCCGCCATGCGGCAATGCTCATGCTTGTGGAGAGGAACTTGGCCGCAAGCCCCCCCGATGGTCAACCTCAAGCCGGGGAAAAACAGCCGCACAGCGGTGGTTTGCACGCGGACGGCCGCCCCGATAGTATGGCGCCGCCGTTGCACAGGAACCTTTTCACCATGCCGAACCCCATCGATTTGAAGAACCACATCCGCGGCATCGCCGACTTCCCCAAGCCTGGCATCCTCTTCTACGACATCTCCCCGCTGCTGGCTCACGCCGAGGCGTGGAAGGAAGCGGTGGACCGGCTCGCCGAGGCGCTGCGCCCGCACAAGCCGGAACTGCTGGTGGGCATCGAATCCCGCGGCTTTCTGATCGCCGCCCCGCTGGCCCTGGCGCTCGGCACCGGCTTCATCATGGTGCGCAAGCACGGCAAGCTGCCCGGCGACAAGGTCGCCCATTCCTATGACCTGGAATACGGCACCGACACCATCGAGGTTCAGGCCGACGCCGTGAAGCCCGGCCAGCGCGTGGTCGTCCTCGACGATCTGCTGGCGACCGGCGGCACCATGGCCGCGGCGATCAGCCTGCTGCGCCGCGTCGGCGCCGACGTCCGCGCCGCCGCCTTCCTGGTCGAGCTGACCTTCCTCAACGGCCGCGACAAGCTGGACGTGCCCAGCGTCTCGCTGATGAGCTACGATTCGTAAAAGCGCCTTCCGGAAAGGCGTCTGCCCATCGTTTGTGCGAAGGCAGCGCGACACAGGTCCTTCTCCCCCCTGGGGAGAAGGTCAGGATGAGGGGGCGCCGAAGGCGGCCACCGCCGCAGGACAGGAGCTTTTCTCCGCCCTGCCGGGCGTAAATCCCCCTCACCCGGCCCTCTCCCCAGGAAGGAGAGGGTTTGGACCGGTCATGGCACAGCGCTTGCGAGAGTTACCGGTCACAGTTGCTCGGCAGGGCGCCCCATGACCCATATGGCCCCGGTGATTCTCGAACAGCCGCCCCTCCTGGCCGTCCGGCCTCCCGAAACCGTTTCCATGCGGACGCGCGACAGTGTGCGGCTGGACGCCGACCTCTACCGCCCCGACGGGGTCGGCCCCTGGCCGGTCCTGCTGCTGCGTCTGGCCTGCGGGCGGCGCACGGCGATGACCAGCCATTATGCGCACCCGCGCTGGTACGCCGCCCGCGGTTATGTCGTCGTGGTGCAGGACGTGCGCGGTCGCGGCACGTCGGAGGGCCGATTCCGCCCCTTCGAGGCGGAGCGCGAGGACGGCGCCGACGCGGTGGCCTGGGCGGCTTCCTTGCCCGGTTCCAATGGGACGGTGGGCATGTACGGCAGCGGCTACGCCGGCATGGCGCAGCTCCTGGCTCTGGCCGAGCGGCCCGCCGCGTTGCGCGCGGTGGTCCCGGCGCTGGCCGGCTGGGACGTGTTCACCGACTGGGCGACGGAGGGCGGGGCCTTCCGGCTGGCCGACGCGATGGGTTGGGCGCTGCACTGCGCGGCGGAGTCCGCCCGCCGGCTGGAGGATGGCGCGGCCTACCGCGCGCTCCTGGAGGCGATCCGCAGCCTGCCGCTGGACGACGAGATCCCCTCCCGCCCGCGGGTGCTGCGAGATTACGCACGGCATTGCCATTACGACGACTGGCTGACCACACCCGGCCCTGGCGGAAGCTGGGACGAACTGTCCCCCCGCCACGCCCTGTCCGACGGCGGGTTCGGAGAGGTGTCCATCCTGCAGATCGGCGGCTGGTACGACCCGCGCCTGACCGGCACGCTGGCGGCGCACGAGGCCCTGTCCACCGGCAGCGACGGCACCGTCCGCCTGCTGGTCGGCCCCTGGGATCGCCACGGGGTGGCGGTCCATGCCGGGCTCGACAGCCTGAAGCCGTCCGACGTGCCGTCCTTCGACGCCCTGCAACTCGGCTGGTTCGAGCGCTTCCTGAAAGGGGAGATGAACGGCGCGGAGCGCGGCGGGCCGATCCGTCTGTTCGACGTTCTGGAACGCCGCTGGCGCGACCTGCCGGCCCTGCCGCCCGCCGCACAGCCGCTGCATCTGTCGAGCGACGGACTCGCCACGCGGCGCGGCGGTGCCCTGCGCGACGATGCTCCGGACGAAGCGTTCCTCGACGTGCTGGTCCACGATCCGCGTGATCCAGTGCCCACCGTGGGCGGTCACGCGGTGCCCGACGCCGGCCCACGCGACCGCGCCGCCGCAGACGCCCGCCCCGACGTGGCGGTCTACGACACCGCGCCGCTCACCGCGCCGCTGACGCTGTCCGGCTTCGCCGCTTTGGAAATCTGGGTGGAGGCGGACGCCCCGTCCTTCGACGTCAGCGCCGTCCTGTCCGCCGTGCTGCCCGACGGCCGCGTCCTGCCGCTCAGCCAGGGTCACGCGCGGGTCGAACCGGGCGGCGAGCAGCGTCCCATGCCGGTGGTCCTGCGCGCGCTCTGCGCGACCCTACCCACCGGAAGCGCGCTGCGCCTCAGCCTCGCCGGGTCCTGCTTCCCGGCCTATCCCATCAATCCGGGAACGGGAGCCGAGCCGGGCGAAACCCGGCTGGTGGACGCGCAGCCGATCACCCTGCTCATCCACGGCGGCGGCGCCCGCCCGTCGCGCCTGCTGCTGCCGGCCCGAGGCTGACCGTCAAACCCCGTCAGAGGCGCCGGCCATAGCCCTCGTCATGGTCGCCGTCGAAGCCGTGCTCATCCTCGTCGGCCGGTTCGAAGTCGCGAAGGGCGCGGGCGGCGCTGCGCAGGCACAGATTCAGGCTGCGGTCGAGCAGGCGCATCATCAGGTCGCGGAACGGCGTCTTGTCGCCGAGCGACCAGGCGCGCTCGACCATCGCGGCGTACATCTCGCGATCCTCGTCCGTGATCACCACCGGCGGGAAACCGGCGCGGTTGAGGATCAGATTGCACAGCAGAAGCGCGGTCGCCGCGTTGCCCTGGAAGAAGGGGCGGACGCTCATCAGCCGGTGATGCGCCTCGAAGGCGGCCTCCGGCCCCGCTTCCGTCCGGCGCAGCCAGCCGGACAGCGCCGACATCGACACCCGCACCTTCGCCGGATCGGGCGAAGCCCCGGCGTCGTCCTTCAGCGCGCCGTCCCGGTAGCGCCCGGCGTTCGTGTCGATCCCCTGATAGAGCACGCCGTGGAAGGCCGCGATGGTGCGCTCCGTCACCACCCCGCCGCCCTGGAAGGACAGGCGGGCCATCAGTTCCAGCGCGGCCCGATGGTTGAGCGCGAGGCGCTGCGGCTCGGCCGGTCGGCTGCGCAGCACCGCGCCACGGTCCAACACCATGCGGATGTCCTCGGAGGACAGTTCCACCCCCTCGACAAGGAGGCAGGCGGTGGTCAGGCCGCGCTCGAATCGGTCGGCCAGATCGCGGACCACCGTCAGCGGCATCGGCCGGGCGTCGTCCAGAACCCGCTTCTTCTCCAGAATATCGTCCAGCAGCGCCATCGTCCCGAACTCCGCAGATCCCTGGCATTTTCATAATGCCTGGACGGCGCGCGGGGAAGCACATCCTTTGCCGGCCCACAAGATCAACAGGGTGCGGCGCAACCTCCGGCCTGCGGTTTTTTGCCGCTTGTGCCGCCGCGGTTGCCGGTTTTAACATCGCAATACAAGATTTCCGCCCCCCTATACTCGCCTGACCCGGCCCTCTGAAAGGATTGATCCGATGCAACATGTTGCCTGGGATAAATCGATGAGCGTCGGCGTCGAAATTCTCGACGACGACCACCGAAAATTGCTCGACATGTTCAACCGGCTGCTGAAGGCCGGGATCGCGGAGAAGGACCGTGACAGCCTGTCCGGGCTGCTGGGGGGGTTGCAGGAATACACGACCGTGCATTTCGAGCGGGAGGAGGCGCTGATGGAGCAGCAGGGCTATCCCGGCCTCGACGCCCACCGGGCCGCGCACCGCTATTTCATCGACGAGGTGCACAAGCTGACCCTGGACGATGACGACAGCAACGAGATGATGCTGCGCATCGACCTGATCCTCCTCCTGAAGGAATGGTTCATCGAGCACATCCAGTCGGTGGACAAGCAGTACAGCCCCTTCATGGCCGAAGACGCCGGCAGCACCGCCGCCCATTGAGCGCACGCGCGAAAGCCCCCGCACCGGGTGGAGCGGGGGCGTCTCGCAGCGCCTCGGAGGCCGGCACCCGATCAGAAGGCCATATCAGAAGGCCATGGTGCCGCCCGCCTCGCGAAGGCGCAGATTGTTCTGGACGTGACGGACGCCGGAGATGGCGTCGGCCAGATCCTCGGCGCGGCGCTTCGCCATGCGGTCGTCCACCGTGCCGTCCAACGTGACCTCGCCACCCGACACGGTCACCACGATGTCGGTGGCGTCGAGGTAGGGGTCCTCGGTCAGGCGGTCGTTCAAATCGTCGCGGATTCGCTCGTCCGACCGGGTGTAGCCTCGTGGGCCGCGGCCGCGGAACTGGGCGCGCCGCTCGTCCTCCTCGCGGCGGCGCTCGGCATCGTCATTGCCGAACCAGGAGGCGACTTCGTCACCGGCCTGCTCCCAGAAGTTGCGCTCCCGCGCCATGCCGATGGGCTCGTCGCGATAGCGCTCACCCCGCACCCGGTCATCCCACCCGCGGTCGTCGCGATGCCATCCGCGCTCGGCGTGACCCCAGTCGCTGCCCCAGCGGCGGCTGGGATCGCGTCCGCCGGAACCGCCGCTTTCGTAATCACTCCGGGGATAACCGCCTGCGCCGTAGGCGCTGCGCCCAAATTCGTTGCGGTCGCGGACGGCGCGGCGGTCGTCCTCGTCCACGTTGCGGGCCTCGTCCTTCCACCGGTTCTCGTACTGAGCCATCGTGCCAGACTCCCGTTCGCCGTTGCCCGCCGCCCATCCGGACGGCCCTTTTGCAACAGGACGGAGCCGGGCTGCGTTCCCCTTTCGGCGCATCGCCGGAGTGTCTACACAATCTGGCACGCGGATTGCTGCGCTGCACACAGTCATCCACGCAGCCTTGGCCTCGGTCCCCCTTCGGACCGGGGCTTCTTTTTTTCCGGGAGGGAAGTTAAGCCGCGCTGACCCAGTGGCGGATCGGGCTGCGCGACAGGGCGGAGTTGCTGTAGGCCGCCCGGTGCGTGATCTCCGCCCCCACCCAATCGGGAAGCGGAACGACTTGGTCGGGATGGGACAGTTCGACCTCGGCGATCACCAGACCGGCGTTCTCGCCGCCGAACACGTCGACTTCCCAGCGGAGACCATGGTGATGGATGAGATGGCGGGTCTTCTCGATCAGGCCGCCACGACAACTGTGACGCAGCAGACCCAGGGCGAGGTCGAGGGGGAGTCGGTGTTCGACCTCCTCGCGGCACAGGCCGCGACGGGGGCCTTTGACGGTCAGCGTGGCGTCCGGCCCGGCCACCCGGACCCGCACCGTGCGGCCATCGTCAGAGGGCAGATAGCCCTGGACGATGGACAGGCCATTTCGGCACAGGGGACGGATATCCCTCCGCACCAGAAAGCGCCGTTCGATCTCAACCGCCATGATATCCGCCTTTCGGCATATCGGACGCCGCTGAGGATAATCGCCCGCGACGTTGCGGCGCAACCATGCCTCATACGCATGAAGTCCATTCCTGCGTTGCGGTATTACCATTTGGACACATCATCGAACAAGCGCCCACGACGCGGTTCCCGACGCTCCGTGGTGGGAGCGGCCACTCGTTCTGGGGTAGCATGCCGCCATGGCACAAGACTTCGCACCCTGGTTGATCCTGTTCGCCCTTTACGGCGCGCCCCTCCTCCACGTGATGCTGTCACGGCGCGGCGGCCCGTGGCGTCCCCCGCCCGGCACGCGCTGCCCCTTCGGCCCGCGGGCCGGCTGGGTGGTGATGGTTCTGATTTTGGGGCCGATCGGCTGGCTGATGTTCGTCATGCGCAACGGGCGCCGTTCCCGTCCCGGCCGCAGCCCCGGAGCGTGACGCCCGGAAGCCGGTGGCGGAACGGGAACGGCGCCCGCGCGTTGGGTTGCCCGGACGGTTTGCCCGTCAGATGCGGCCCATCAGCAGCAGCACGATCAGGACCAGCAGCAGCACGCCGAGGATACCGCTCGGGCCATAGCCCCAACCGCGGCTGTGCGGCCAGGCCGGAACCGCGCCGATTAGAACGAGAATCAAAATGATGAGCAGAATGGTGCCGATGCTCATGACGTCCTCCCAAATGTGGAGCTTTCGCTGAGAAGAACGCGAGCTTGGCCGGCTGGTTCCTGCCCCTCTCCTGTTCTTTGGCGCCCGTCATCTCCATTCGGGGAAGCAACGCCCTACCCTTCCGGCTTTTCTACGAAGTTCACGTCCACTGACTTTCCCCGGCTCACAAAGGCGGTCCGGCGCGGCGACTCGGGCGTTCCCACACCTTCGCCAGCAGTGCCAGCTTGCTCCGCCCCGGCAACCGTTCGTCCGACAGCGCTTCCAGGAAGTCGGCAAGACGCTTGGAGCGCATCACACTGAAGGCGATCAGACCGACCGTCGCCAGCAGGACGAACAGAAAGAACAGAACACGCGTCGGCAGTGGGTCGTCGGCCATGGCGAGCAGATTCATGCCGAGGAAGCCGGTGACCAGCGTGCCGATGGTGCTGACCACCGTGACCACGGTCAGCCGCAGCACCGTGTTGGCCTGCCGCCGCAGCCCATCGCTGTCCAAATAGTCCGACATGTCCTGAACTTCGTCCCGCACCTCGGCGTAGAGGCGGTCGGTGCCGAGATGCCCAGCCCACAGGCGGAACAGGTCGCGCAGCGGCCCCTGGATCGACAGCTCGTGGAACCAGTAGCGGTGGGTGAAGCGCAGGAAGATCTCGAACACCTGCCGGATGTCGCGCTTGAACCGCTTCACCGACTCCACGGTGCCGATGTCGAGCTGGCTGACCGCCAGCACCAGCCGGTCGGACAGCATCACCAGCGCCGCCCGGTGGAAATGCACGACCAGCCCCAGCAGGAAATACTGGTGCCGGAACTGGCCGAGCAGCCCGGTTTCCGCGTCGGTGAAGAAGGCGTCGCCCTCCGGCCCTACCATGACCAGCGAGTGGCCGCAGCACAGGATGCGGCTGCGCGTCCAGGCGCCGGGCGCCCGCGGGTCCCAGTAGCGGTCGTAGCAGTAGCGCTGCTCGAACCCCTCCAGGAAGGCCGTGGCAAAGGGCATCACCTCGCTGGGTCCCAGCCCTGGCGAGGTGGCGAAGCCCAGCCGCACCCAATCCGCCCGTTCCAGCCGTTCCGGCTCGTCCAGCGACAGATAGGCCATGGCCGGCATCCGCTGATATTCGAGCTGGCGGTAGCGGAGCAGCCCGGTCTCCTCCGAATGGTGGTGGACCAGGGGACGCAGAAGGAACAACCAGTGGGCGGCGATGCGCGGCGCCCGGTGGCGGCACACGAAGGACAGGTAATCGGCCCTCCGCTCATAGTCCGAGACGGCGAGCACGGCGCCGTCGGCGCCGATCCATTCGACGCGGTGCGGGCACTGCGCCGCGCTGCCGTCCGGCTCCCAGGCGGGCGGATAGGTGCGGCCCAGCCGGAACAGCGTGTCCTGCACGCGGTCCAGCGGAATGTCCTCGCCGAACAGCTCGACGACGAGGATCGCCACATCGACGTCGTGGAAGAAATGCAGATCGACATGGGCGATGGCAAAGCGCAGCGGCGCCTGCCCCCGCCGCAGGGTGACCATCAGCGCCGCCACGTCGCGCCGCCGGAAAGCGCGGATCGGAGAACCACCATAGCCGGGCCGATGGTCGCGCGATTCCCCCTCGCCATAGAGGAAGCGCTGCACATAGGGCAGGAAGGACACGAACTCGCTGTAATGACGCTCACTGAATTCGCCGGGGTCCTGGGTGAACTCGTCCGCCACCTCCTGCCAGGGACAGCCCGGCCCACCGAGCCACTCCCAATGGTTCTGGACCTGCGCGCCCGCCTTCAGCGGCATCAACTGCACCGGCCACAGCAGGATTTCGCGAAACCGGCGCACGCGGATCGGGCTCTCGTCCATGGCGCCCCTCCCCCTTGTCCTTCTTTTCCCACATCCTAGCAGAGTCCGGACCGGCGAAAACGCCGCACCAAGGTGGGGTTGCCGGGCATTCGCACCATCCCATCGAACCGGACCATTAACCAGGACGAAAGCCCGGCCCTGGTAGCGTCCCCCGTTCAGATCATGCGCCGGAGAAGGATTCATTTGCCGATGACGCGCCGGATCGGTCTGTTCCTGTTGATGGCCGGGCTGGGAACGGCCACGTCCGCCCTTGCCGTGGAGGCCCCTGTCTCCAATATTGTCTCCGACACCGTCTGCGCTGGCGAGGGTGCCGGGCGGCGCTGCACCGTGTCCGCCGTCCAGCCCTTCCCCGACAACCGCGGCGGCCTCGGCGAGCTGAGCATCAGCGCGGTGCGCGACGCGGCCTGCACCTCCCTCTACATCGTGTTCGACGAGCCCATCGCGCTCGCCCGCCCGGTCACCCTGGTGGTGGACGGCGCCCCGCCGCAGCGTTTCTACACACCGCAGCAGCTTTCCGAGCTCGCCGATGCGCTCGATGAAGCAGGCCAGCCCGACACGGCTTCGGAGGCGGGGCCGCCCGAATTCACCCGCTTCCTAAGTCAGGTGGCCGAGGGCGCCATCGCCGACGAGGACGCCGGGGCGGAAATGTTGAGGCGCTTCGCCGCCATCAAGGAGCCGCGGCGCATCGGCCTGACCTGTGGCCCGATGGAGCGTCTGATGCCGCTGATCCGCTCGGACCGCCCCCTGCGGCTGGAGTTCCAAAAGCAGGCCGGCAGCGCGACGCAGGTCTATCACTGGCCGCGGCTCGACCGGCGGACCGTGGAGTTCCGGTTGGGCGGCCTGCTGGAAGCCCTGGACCGGGCGATGCCCGGCTCCTGACGGCGCCGCCAAGGAACGCCGTCCGGGGTACCCATTCCGGCCGCTTGACCGCACCCACTCTTTGCCGTCCGACTCGCCCCATGAGGATGAATTCGGTGAAGGCGGCCCGGGCAAGCGGCTGTCCGACTTGAGAGCGCGCGCCGTCATCCCCATCCTGTCAAGGCAGGACCCACCCATCGAAGACGGAGGAGAGCGGAGCGTGTTCGGCTTTGCGCGCAAACTGTGGTCGGACCCGGAGCCCGTCGCGAGCCATGTGCCGCGGGGCGTGCGCGTCTACGCGGTGGGCGACATCCACGGACGCCTGGATCTGCTGGACCAGTTGCTGGCGCAGATCGACCGCGACGCGGCGAGCGGCGCCGACCTCGTCAAGTATCTGGTCTTCCTCGGCGATTATGTGGACCGCGGTCCGGATTCCGCGATGGTCATCGAACGGCTGTGCCGGGAACCGCTGCCCGGCTTCGGCGCCATCCACCTGCGCGGCAACCACGAGGCCGCGATGATGGACTTCATCGAGAAGCCGGAGGCCGGGCCGGACTGGCTGGAGTATGGCGGGCGGGCGACGCTGGCCAGCTACGGCGTTCCGGCCCCCGTCGAGGACGCCCCGCCGGAGCATGTGGACGAAGCCCGCCAGCGCTTCGCCGCCGCCCTGCCGCCCCACCACCGGGCCTTCCTGGCCGGGCTCCGCTCCAGCGTCGCCATCGGCGACTATCTGTTCGTCCATGCCGGCATCCGCCCCGGCCTGCCGCTGCACCGCCAGCGGGATGAGGACCTGCTGTGGATCCGGCGGGAGTTCCTGACCTCCCACCTCGACCACGGCAAGCTCGTCGTGCACGGCCACACCATCGTCGAGCAGCCGGACATCCGCTCCAACCGCATCGGCATCGACACCGGAGCCTACGCTTCCAACCGGCTGACCGCGCTGGTCCTGGAGGGTGGGGAGCGCCGCTTCCTTTGCACCATCTGACGACGCCTCACATGGACCATCTGACGCCTCACGGCGCGGCGGCCTGACGGCGCCAGTCCTTGAGGAAGTCGAGAAAGGCGCGCAGCGACGCCGGGGGCTGGCGGCGCGAGGGGTAATAGAGGAAGGGGCCGGGAAAGCTCTGGCTCCAGTCCTCAAGCACGGCGACGAGACGACCGGCGGCGATGTGTTCGCGCACATAATCGTCGAAGGTCATCAGGAACCCTAGCCCATCGAGCGCCGCCCGCAACTGGATGCCGGTGTGCCCGGCGTGGAACGGGCCGCCGGGCTGGATGCGCACGATGCGGCCGTCCTTCTCGAACTCCCAGGGCGGGTGGGCGCCGCTGGCGTAGACGGTGGAGACGCTCGGCTTGCCCAGCAGGTCCTCGGGCCGTTCCGGCATCCCGAAACGGTCGAGCACGGACGGCGCCGCGCACAGCACGAAGCGCTGCGGCGGGCCGAGCGGCACCGCGATCATGTCCTGCGCCAGATGTTCCTCGTACCGCACGCCCGCATCGTAGCCCTGCGCTACGATGTCGATCAGGGCGATGTCCACGGTGATTTCCAGTTCCACATCCGGAAAGCGGGTCAGGAAGGGCGTGACCATCGGGGCCAGCACAAGATCCACCGCCGGGGCCGGCGCGTTGATGCGCAGCCGCCCCGCCGGACGCCCCTGGCGCTCCCTCAGGTCGGACAGGGCGCCGGCCACCTCGCCCAGCGCGGGTTCCAGCCGGCGAAGAAGCTGCTCCCCGGCCTCGGTCGGGGCGACGCTGCGGGTCGTGCGGTTCAGCAGGCGGACGCCGAGATGCTCTTCCAGCTCCCGCATCCGCTGGCTGAGGCTGGAGACGGACACGCGCTGCTCCAGCGCCGCGCGGCGGAAGCTGCGGTGGCGGGCGACGGCGGCGAAGGCTTGCAGATCGCGCAGGTCGGTGTCGTCCATTCCCAGGTTCCGATTGTTCGATGCAGTGAACAGCCCGTTCGGGATTGTCCATCTTATCGGATCAATGGCGCCGGATCATCATCCAGGGCAAGGCGGCGCTGAAACGGCGCCGCGACGGACGGAGAGGATCAGGAACATGGAACAGCGCACGCTCGGGGCCGCTGGCCCCGTCAGCTCGGTCATCGGCCTCGGCTGCATGGGCATGTCGGACTTCTACGGTCCGGCCGACCAGGAGGAGAGCATCGCCACGATCCACGCGGCGCTCGACGCCGGGATCACGCTGCTCGACACCGGCGACTTCTACGGCATGGGGCACAACGAACTGCTCATCCGCGACGCCCTGCGCGGTCGCGACCGCGACAAGCTGCTCATCAGCGTGAAGTTCGGCGCCCTGCGTGACCCGCAGATGGGCTGGAACGGCTACGACTCCCGCCCGGCGGCGGTGAAGAACTTCCTGACCTACTCGCTGCGCCGGCTGGGCGTGGACCACATCGACATCTACCGCCCGGCGCGGCTCGACCCGAGCGTCCCCATCGAGGACACGGTTGGCGCCATGGCCGACATGGTGAAGGCCGGCTACATCCGCCACATTGGCCTGTCGGAGGTCGGCCCGGAAACCATCCGCCGCGCCGCCGCGATGCACCCGATCAGCGACCTGCAGATTGAATATTCACTCATCTCCCGCGGGATCGAGGAGGCCATTCTGCCCACCTGTCGGGAGCTTGGCATCGGCGTCACCGCCTACGGCGTGCTGTCGCGCGGCCTGATCAGCGGCCACTGGAGCAAGGACCGGACGGGCCAGGATTTCCGCAGCCGCAGTCCGCGCTTCCAGGGCGAGAATCTGGAGCGGAACCTGGCGCTGGTGGAGCATCTGCGGGAGATCGCCCAACGCATCGGCGGTTCCGTCGCCCAGGTCGCCATCGCCTGGGTGGCGGCTCAGGGCCGCGACATCGTCCCGCTGGTCGGGGCCCGCCGCCGCGACCGTCTGGCCGAGGCGCTGGGCGCCCTGGACCTCACCCTGTCGGCGCAGGATCTGGCGCAACTGGCCGAAGCCCTGCCGCCCGGCGCCGCGGCGGGCGAGCGCTACCCGGCGGCGCAGCTCGTCCATATGGACAGCGAGACGTACAGGCAGCGCTGACCCGCCCCCACCCCGGCCCTCCCCCGCTTCGCAGGGGAGGGTTAGGGAGGGGGCACCGCTGCCGCCGGCCCCTTTACCCCTCGACCTGCACCACGCGCAGGTTGTTGGTGGTCCCCGCCTTGGCGAACGGAATGCCGGCCACCACGACCATCTGGTCGTTGGGCTTGGCGAAGCCCTCCTCCTTGGCGAAGCCCAGCGCCCGCTCGACCATCTCCTCGTAGGTGTGGATGTCGGCGGACAGGACGCTGTGCGCGCCCCAGAGCAGGGACAAGCGGCGCGACACCGCGGCGTGCGGCGTGATCGCCAGGATCGGCACCGCCGGGCGGCGCCGGGCGATGCGCGCCGCTGTGGTGCCGCTGGAGGTGTAGGCGACGATGGTCGATGCGTGGATCACCTCGGCCAGATCGGCGGCGGCGGCGGCCACCGCGTGGGGCGCGGTCTGCTCCTCGCCGGGGTCGGACGCGTCGATGATCGAGCGGTAGAGCTTGTGCTGCTCCGTGCTGCGGATGATGCGGTCCATCATCTCCACGGCCTCCACCGGGAAGGCGCCGCTGGCCGATTCCGCCGACAGCATCACCGCGTCGGCGCCGTCATAGATGGCGGTTGCCACGTCGGACGCCTCGGCCCGCGTCGGGGTCGGCGCGTTGACCATGGAATCGAGCATCTGCGTCGCCACGATCACCGGCTTGACGGCGAGGCGGCAGGCGCGCACCAGCTCCTTCTGGCGGCCCGGCACCTCCTCGTGCGGGATCTCGACGCCCAGGTCGCCGCGGGCGACCATGACCGAGTCCGACAGGCGGATGATGTCGTCGATGCGGTCCAGCGCCGCCGGCTTCTCGATCTTCGACATCAGCCCGGCGCGGTCGCCGATCAGCCCGCGGGCCTCCAGCAGGTCGGCGGGCTTCTGCACGAAGGACATCGCCACCCAGTCGACGCCCAGCTCCAGCCCGAAGGCGAGGTCGACGCGGTCCTTGGCGGTCAGGGGCGACAGTTCCAGCACGGTGTCGGGCAGGTTGACGCCCTTGCGGTTGGAGATGGTCCCTCCAATGACCACTTTGGCGTCGATGTAGTCGTCGCCCAGCCCGGTCACGGCGACGCGCACGCGCCCATCGTCGATCAGCAGATTATGGCCCGGCATCACCGCGGCGAAGATTTCCGGATGGGGCAGCGGGATTGCGGCCTTGTCGCCATCGGCGCCGGACAGGACGAAGCGGATCGATTCGCCGGCGGCGACGGTGATCTTGCCGTCACGGATGGTGCCGACGCGGATCTTCGGCCCCTGCAGGTCCTGAAGAATGCCGATGGGACGGCCCATCTCGGCCTCCAGGGCACGGATGGCGGCGTGGACCTTGGCGTGGTCCTCGTGCGTCCCATGGCTGAAATTCAGGCGGAAGGTATCGACGCCGGCCAGGAACAGCCGCTTCAGCATCTCGGGGGTGTTGCTGGCGGGACCGACCGTGGCAACGATCTTCGCGCGGCGGTGACGACGCATATAATTTCGGCCTCTAGGGCCGCCTCCTTGATGGAGTGTCGAACGGCGGGCACGCCGGGTGGGAAGCGGGCGATCATGGAACCGCCCGGCTGCCGTTCACATTGGTGGGTAACGGCCCGCTGACAACCACCGAACCCGCAATAATGCCCGGCTGTGGCAGAGCCGCCGCCGCCGGGCCGGTTCCCGCGTCCGTTCGCACCCCCAATCATCATCGATCCGTCACCGAACGGTCACGTGAAGACGCTATCCGGCAACCAGCCGGGGTGCGACGCCATCTACCATACACTCAGTGCTGGCCTGCGCTCCCCCTGGTGCGGGACGGGATTTGACCGGGTGCCGGCTTCGGATCGGAAAACTGCTCCGAAGTCGGCCCAGGTTGCGTCATGTGCTACGCAGCGAGCCGGTGCTGGAGATGCAGCCCTCCGGGAAGACGTTAACACCGTCAGGTGCCCGGTCCTCCACCACGGTCGGTGGCCTTTGGCGACGCCGTCGCATGATCATTGGGCCTTGATCAGTGACGTGGTCTGGAAATGCGAAAGGCCGGTCCCGAGCGGGAACCGGCCTTGGCGAACAGGTGATTTGGTTGCGGGGATGGGCAACCGCCTTTGTTTGCTGCTCTCGGCGGAGTGCCTGCTCCTCAGGCAGCGGGGGTAGGTGATGGGTTGTTCGCCATGTTTCCGTTGGCACATCCGTCGAGCGTCGAAGCTCACCCATCGATGCCGGAGACTTGTGGCATCACGCCGCGTAAACACTGTCGCGTCGAACGCGACGAGCAGCAAATCAACCCCGCCATTGAGCGCTTCTCTCTCCGCCCGGCCCAAGCCGGAGAAATGTTCGACCGTCGGCTGAACATAGGACTCGGCCAGTCCAGCAGCGTAAACGAGGGCAATGTTCCCAACAACGGCCAGGGCGCTTGAGATTGCCCGCCGCGCGATGAGGCTATTGAACTCTTGTGGGTCAGGTGCCCGCTCGTGACGGATGCAGAGCACCGGTGCGAAGCAATGGTAACATCCGAAGACAGCAGATCACGAACGTGGCCAAGGTCCGGAGCATGCAGTAGCGCGGCGTTGGTCGGGAGGGAGGCCGGTCGGCTTGGAAGCCGCAGAGACAGCTTCAACGTGATCCCGCCCTCCTGGTCGGCCGTCACGCGCACCGGCTCATGTCAAACGCATTATGGCATTCACGGCGACAGCCGCTACGGCTGCCACGAAGCGATGAACGGGGGCGAACGCCACCATATCAGCCACGTCTTCGACATGGGCGGTAACACGGCCCGGCTCGGGCGCGCCGCGGGCTCAGCCGGGAATGTTGCGATGGGTTAGCAGGGTGCGGAAAAACGAACATATTTCGGCCTTTTGCCTCCGTTGAGGATAAAAATGCGGGTTTCAGCGGGCGATTTGGTCGGGAAGGAGCGTTTTTCCTCGCTCCGAGGCTCCCGAAACCGCCGTTCAGGCGGATTGCGGGCGTGATTATGCCGCCGCCAGCAGCTTGGGCAGGCGGATCAGGTTGTAAGCGGTGGCGGTCAGGGTGAACATCCAACCGACA
>NZ_JAUQTX010000340.1:0-5692 GCF_059803775.1 Azospirillum sp. UFLA03-27
GTTATAGTCTCGTGGGCTCGGAGATGTGTATAAGAGACAGGCCATGGACATCAGAGCCGCCCGTCAGGCCCAGGCCAGCGCCTGGTTCGCCGAGTTGCGCGACCGCATCTGCGCCGAGTTCGAACGGATCGAGGACGAGCTGACCGGCACCCATGCCGACCTGCCGCCGGGCCGTTTCGAGCGCAAGCCCTGGCAGCGCCCCGACCATGGCGGCGGCGAGGGCGGCGGCGGCGTGATGTCGGTGATGCGCGGCCGCGTGTTCGAGAAGGTGGGGGTCAACGTCTCGACGGTGCACGGCACCTTCAGCCCGGAGTTCCGCGCCAACATCCCCGGCGCCGCGGAGGACGGGCGGTTCTGGGCGTCGGGCATCAGCCTCGTCGCGCACATGCGCTCGCCGCTGGTGCCAGCCACCCACATGAACACGCGCCACATCGTGACCAGCCTCGGCTGGTTCGGCGGCGGCGCCGACCTGACCCCGATGGTGCCTGACGAGCAGGACACCGCCGACTTCCACGCCGCCTTCCGGGACGCCTGCGACCGCCACGACCCGACCTGCTACGCGCGTTACAAGGAGTGGTGCGACCGCTACTTCTTCCTGCCGCACCGGGGCGAGGCGCGCGGCGTCGGCGGCATCTTCTACGACAATCTGGATTCCGGGAACTGGGAGGCCGACTTCGCCTTCACCCGCGACGTCGGGCTGGCCTTCCTGGACGTCTTCCCCGCCCTGGTCCGCCGTCACATGAACCGGCCCTGGACCCCGGAGCAGCGCGAGCACCAGCTGATCCGCCGCGGCCGCTACGTCGAGTTCAACCTGCTCTACGACCGCGGGACGACCTTCGGCCTGAAGACCGGCGGCAACACCGAGGCCATCCTGATGAGCATGCCGCCCGAGGTGAAGTGGCCGTGACGGCGGCGCTTCACCCCAGACGCCGCCTCGCCTCCGCCAAGCACTCGCCCCGGCCCGGCCGGAAGTCCTCGGCGATCCACCATGCTTCGATCTGCTTCAGCAACGCGCCCACCGCCGGGCCGCGCGGCATCCCCATGGCCAGCAGGTCGCGCCCGGCGATTGGGAGGACCAGGGACGGCAAATCCTCGGCGGTCGCCAGCGCCGCCTTCACGGCGTCGAGCGTCATCGGGCCGGGGGCATCCACCGCCGCGAGCAGCACGAGGTCGCGGTACAGCCCGGCGTCGCCCAGCCGGTAGAGCGCCTGCCGCCGCTTCACCGGCCCGTCGGGGGGAGCCACGGCCATCGGTGGCTCGATCAGGGCGGCGAGGCGGTCGCGGTCGGCGTTGGACAGGCGCAGCGTCTGGGCGACGGTCAGCGCCTCCGCCCGGTCGGTGTCCAGCACGGCGGCGAAGCGGCGCACTGCGTCGGGCGGCTCATCCAGGTCATGCTCCAGCCGGACCAAGCCGTCCAGCCGAGCGGTGCGGACGGCATCGGGCAGCAGATGCGCCATCACGCCGAGCCGGATCATCAACGCCCAGGCCGACGCCGGGTCGGGCGCCGCCAGCAGGCGGGACAGTTCGCCCCGCACCCGTTCCCCGGACAAAGTGGGCAGGCGGGGGGCCATCTCGGCGCAGGCGGCCAGCGCCGCCGCGTCCGGCGCGCCGCGCCCGTAATGGGCGTGGAAACGGAAAAAGCGCAGCAGGCGCAGCACATCCTCCTCGATGCGCTGGCGCGGGTCGCCGACGAAGCGCACCCGCCCGGCGGCCATGTCCGCCAGCCCGCCGAAGGGGTCGTAGACGCAGCCGTCCAGCGTGCAGCTCAGCGCGTTCATGGTCAGATCGCGCCGGGCGGCGTCCTCCCGCCAGTCGTCGGTGAACTCCACGCGGGCGTGGCGCCCGAAGGTCTCGACATCACGGCGCAGCGTGGTGATCTCGTAATGAGCCTTCCCCACCACGGCGGTGATGGTGCCATGCTCGATCCCGGTGGGGATGGCGCCGATGCCCGCGGCCTTCAGCAATTCCATCACCCGCTCCGGCGGGGCATGGGTGGCGATGTCGATGTCCTTGACCTTGCGGCCCAGCCACGCGTCGCGCACGCAGCCGCCGACGAAGCGCGCGTCCGCCCCTCCGGCGGCGAGGGCGTCGAACACGGCGCGCGTCTCGGGCGCGACCATCCAGGGCTGTGGAGCGATGCGGGCGTTGACGGTCATGGCGGCAGGCTAGCCCGCAAGACGCTCAATTGCCAGATGGCCCGCCGCCGACCACCCGCCCGTCTTCGAGGTGGGCCGGCGTGTAGGGCGTGTGCGGCGCCACCCCGCTGGTCAGGGCGACGGAGCCCAGAGTCACCGCCATCGCCGCCACCCCGGCGAAGACCAGCCAGGGCCAGGGCGCGGTCGCCCACCACGGCGCCGGGCTGTGCGCCTCCTCCGCCTCGCGGCGACGCCGCTCGACGACCAGCACATACAGGGCATAGCCGACCGTTGGCAGGACCAGGGGCAGGATGACCGTCAGGAAGATCCGCAGCACCGCGCCGCCCGCCCTACGATGGCCCGCCGGCGGAGTGATCGCCCAGGCGATCGCTCCTCAGGCCGTCGCCCCCCAGGCGCTCGGCGCGCAGGACATCGCAGAGATTCACCAGCATCCCCGCCGTCGCCCCCCAGATGAAGCGCTGCTGGTAGGGGAAGGCGTAGAAATAGCGCTGGGCGCCCTGGAACTCCCGGCTGTGGCGCTGCGGGTTGGTCGGGTCGAGGATGGCGGCCAGCGGCACCTCGAACACCTCGGCCACCTCGGTCGGGTCGGGTGTCACCTGGAAGGGCGGACGCACCAGCCCGACCACCGGAATCACCCGGAAGCCGGTGCGCGTCACGTAGGTGTCGAGCCGCCCCAGCACCTCGATGCGGTCGCGTCCCAGCCCGATCTCCTCCTCGGTCTCGCGCAGGGCGGTGTCTTCCGGGTCGCGGTCGTCGCTTTCCATCCGCCCGCCAGGAAAGCTGATCTGCCCGGCATGGGCGGTCAGGTTGGCCGTGCGCTGGGTGAAGATGACCGTCAACTCCTCCGGACGGTCGACCAGCGGCACTAGGACGGCCGCCTCCCGCAGCTTGCCCTGGGAGGGCTCGAAACCGGGATTCAGATCGTGGTCGCCGCGCACCTTCATGGGGCGCAGACCGGCGGCGGCGCTTCCCGGAAAGCGCTTGCGGATCTCGTCGAGACTCACCCGCCAGGCAGCCTGCCCAGCGCGAAGAAGACCTTCTTGCTCCATACCCCCACCTCAGCCTCACCATCATGGCCGCGCGTGTCGGCCCGGTCCACCATTTCGTAGTAGACCGGCCGGAGAATTCGCGCTTCGAGCCCGTTTCTTATGAGGATATAGGGCGTTGGTTCGCCATTTTCAGGATTGTGGATGACCCTGATCGGATGATCCGGCCCGCATTCGACCCATTCGTCTAAATTTGTACGGAAGGAAAGGACCTGTTCGTCTCCATGTCCGCTTGCGGCCATTTCCACGGCGACGAACGGCGTGTCCTCGACCACGATCCGCCCGCGCTCGACCGGGGTGACCAGCCAGAAGTCGCCCGCCTCGTCGCGCCGCAGGACCGTGGCGAACAGCTTGACCAGCTCGATCCGCCGGATCGGGTCGCCCTCGTGGAACCACGTGCCGTCGCGGGCGATGCGGATGTCGAACCGCTGCTCCCTTGCGGTCACGGGCAGAGAGGGAGGCAGGCTTTCGCCGCTCTCTCCGCCTGAGCGCGTTTCATTTGGGCGCTTGTCATTCGCCCCGTCATTGCCGACCTTCATCGCTAGCCTTCTCGTTTTTTTCGGGCCTGAGGGGCACAGAGGGAACTGGCCGCGCAACGTAATTTCGCCATACTCGTCACATAGGTCCGGACTGGCGGATTTGCCACGATGGCCGTTTCGACCCCAGCGGTCATGATTGAGCGGTCATGATCGCCCACCAGAGTGCATGGTCTTAAACGGGAGCAGAGACGTGAGCGCAACCGACGCCGTCAATCCGGGGGCCAATCCGGGCCAGAACTTTCCCGCCGGCGAGAACCCGCACCAGCTCATGGCGGAAATCGAGGCGCTGGGCGGCCGGCTGACGCATGTGCGCGACCGCATCGGCCGGATCATCTTCGGCCAGCAGGAGGTGATCGACCTCACGCTGATCACGCTTCTAGCCGGCGGCCATGTGCTGCTGATCGGCGTCCCCGGCCTCGCCAAGACGCGGCTGGTCGAGACGCTGGGCACCGTGCTGGGCCTCGCGGAGAAGCGCATCCAGTGCACGCCCGACCTGATGCCCGCCGACATCCTGGGATCGGAGGTGCTGGAGGAGAACGAGCAGGGCCGCCGCTCCTTCCGCTTCATTCCGGGGCCGGTGTTCAGCCAGCTCCTGATGGCGGACGAGATCAACCGCGCCAGCCCGCGCACCCAGTCCGCCCTGCTCCAGGCGATGCAGGAGCGGCGCGTGTCGGTCGCCGGTCACTACCACGCCCTGCCCCAGCCCTTCCATGTGCTGGCCACCCAGAACCCGCTGGAGCAGGAAGGCACCTACCCGCTGCCGGAGGCCCAGCTCGACCGCTTCCTGATGCAGATCGACGTCGATTACCCCGACCGCGACGCCGAACGGCGGATGATGATCGCCACCACCGGTTCGCTGGACGAGCAGGCGGTGACGGTGCTCTCCCCCGCCGACCTCCAGGTCGCGCAACGGCTGGTCCGCCGCGTGCCGGTCAGCGAGGGCGTCGTCGACGGCATCCTCGACCTCGTGCGGCGCGGCCGCCCGGAGGCGACCGACCTGCCGGAGGTGCAGCGCCACGTCGCCTGGGGTCCCGGCCCGCGCGCCAGCCAGGCGCTGATGCTCGCCGCCCGCGCCCGCGCGGTGCTGGACGGGCGGCTGGCGCCGTCGCTGGACGACGTGGTGGCCCTGGCGAAGCCCGTGCTGCGGCACCGCATGGCGCTGAACTTCGCGGCGCGGGCGGACGGGATCACGCTGGACGACATCATCAACCGACTCTGCGCCCCGCTGTCGTAAGGACCCGCCGATGGCCAGCCCCACCCTTGGCGCCACCACCCTGCGGGCGCAGCAGCGCGCGGAGGGGCTGGCCGCCACCCTGCCGCCGCTTCTGGTCGCGGCGGAGCGCGTCGCCTCCACGGTGGCGCAGGGCGTGCACGGACGGCGCCGCGTCGGGCTGGGCGAGACCTTCTGGCAGTTCCGCCGCTACCAGCCCGGCGACTCGCCGCAGATGATCGACTGGCGGCAGTCCGGCAAGACCCAGCCCGTCTATGTGCGCGAGAACGAGTGGGAGGCCGCCCAGACCGTCTGGCTGTGGCGCGACCGCTCGCCCTCCATGGACTACCGCTCGGTCAATGGTCTGCCAACGAAGCGGGAGCGCGCCGACCTGCTGACCCTTGCCGCCGCGGTTCTGCTGGTGCGCGGCGGCGAGCGGGTGGGCCTGCTCAACTCCGGCCAGCGCCCGGACCATGGCAAGTTCGCCCTGAACCGCATGGCCGGTCAGATGACCGACCCGCGCAACGCCCATTCTCCCGACGCGCTGCCGCAGCCCGAGCCGCTGCCCCGCCACGCCCAGGTGGTTCTGGTTGGCGACCTGCTGTCGCCGCTGCCGGAGATCCACGCCACCGTGTCGGCGCTCACCGGACGCGGTGTGCGCGGCCATCTGCTGCAGATCCTCGACCCGGCGGAGGAGACCCTGTCTCTTATACACATCTGACGCTGCCGACGATTATACGC
>NZ_JAUQTX010000341.1:0-5708 GCF_059803775.1 Azospirillum sp. UFLA03-27
ATAAGAGACAGGGGTGGGCGAACGGCTGCCGACCGAGCAGGAGCTGTGCCTGCGCTTTTCCGCCAGCCGCTACACGGTGCGGGAGGCGCTGCGCCGGCTCCAGGATCTCGGCCTGATCGCGCGCCGCCAGGGCTCGGGATCGGTGGTGACCGCCGCCCGGCCCGACGGGCGGTTCCACAACACGCTGTCCAGCCTCGCGGAGATCGGGCAGTACGCCTCCTCCACCCGGCTGGAGGTGCTGGCGGTGGAGAAGATCCTGGTGGAGGGACGGACGGCGGAGCTTTTGCGCTCCCAGCCGGACACGCCGTGGGTCCGGGTGGTGGCGCTGCGCCGCCAGCCGGGGGAGCGGACGCCGCTCTGCTACACCGAGGTGTTCCTGCCCGCTGCCTTCGACGACGTGGCCCAGGCCATCGGCACCTTTCCGGTCGCCGTTTACGCGGTGCTGGAAAGCCGCTACGGCCTGCGCATCGAGGAGGTCGTGCAGTCGATCGAGGCCACCTCGGCGGACGCCAACCTGGCGTCCCGCCTGTCGGTGGAGGTTGGCACACCGATCCTGGTGGTGATCCGCCATTATCTGGACGCCGACGGAAACGCGCTGGAGGTTGCGGTCAGCAGCCACGCGGCCGGACGATACCGCTATGAAATGACGCTGCAACGATCCGGGTAAAGTGGCCACCGAAGGCCCTGCCCGCGGCGAACGGCCGGAAGAGCCGCGCGGGGACAGCACCGGAAGGGAGGGAAGGAATGACGGAGAATCATATCGGGGACGCCGCGGCCTGCGCGCGGACCCTGGCCAGGATTCAGGGGGTGACCCTGGACGATGCCGACGCCGCCCTGTGCGGGCGCCTGCTGGCCGCCGTGCCGGGCCTGCTGGCGGCGGCGCATCCCGGCGGCCCGCTGTTCGACGTGCCGCTGGGCGCCCACGCCGCGCTCATCGCCGGGGAGCGGGCATGACCGATCCCACATCGCTGACCCTGACGGAGGCCGCAAGGGCGGTCCGCGACGGCGCGCTGCGGGCGGAAGCCCTGGCCGACGCCTGCCTGGACCGCATCGCCCGGCTGAATCCGACGCTCAACGCCTTCCTGTCGGTCGAGCCGGAGGAGGCGCTGGCCGCCGCCCGCGCCGCCGATGCGGAGGTCCGCGCCGGACGGCCGGGCGGGCCGCTGCACGGCGTGCCGCTGGCCCACAAGGACATGTTCTACCGCGCCGGCAAGCGCTGCACCTGCGGCTCCCCGACGATCCGCGGCGCCTTCCGCCCGGAGCGGACGGCCACGGTGCTGGAGCGGCTGGACGCGGCGGGGGCGGTGACGCTCGGCACGCTGCACATGGCCGAGTTCGCCATGGGGCCGACCGGGCACAACGCCCATCTTGGGCGCTGCCGCAACCCCTGGGACCCTGACCGCATCACCGGCGGCTCCTCCTCCGGCTCCGGGGCGGCGGTGGCGGGGCGGCTGGCCTTCGGCTCGCTGGGGTCGGACACCGGCGGGTCGGTGCGGCTTCCGGCGGCGCTGTGCGGCGTGGTCGGGCTGAAGCCGACGCAGGGGGCGACGCCGATGGACGGCGTGATGCCGCTGTCGGAAAGCCTGGACTGCGTCGGGCCGCTGGCCCGCAGCGCCGAGGACGCGGCGACGCTGTTCTCGGTCATCACCGGGCGGACGGACGCCGCCGACGGCATCGGGCAAGGGGTGGAGGGGCTGCGGCTGGGCATCCCGCGCCAATTCTACTACGACGGCCTGGACCCCGCCGTCGCCGCCGCGCTGGAGCGGGCGCGGGCGGTGCTGGAGCGCGCCGGCGCCCGCGTCGTGGACGTGGACATCCCCGATCACGAGCCCTACGGCGACCTCGCCAACCTCGTTTTCACGCCGGAGGCGGCGGCCGTCCATGCGCCCTGGCTGCGCGAGCGTCCGCAGGACTACGGCCCGCAGGTCCGCGCGCGGCTTCTGCAGGGGCTGATGGTGCCGGCGGCCTCCTACCTCCAGGCGAAGCAGCTTCGAGCGCTTCATCTCCGGGCGATGATCGACGGCCCCTTCGCGCAATGCGACGCGCTGTTCGTTCCCGCCCTGCGCGGCCGCGTGCCGACCGCTGCCCAGACCGACGTGGGCGCCGGGCCGGCGATGGCCGCGGTGGTCGCCGGAGTGGCGGCGCTGACCCGCCCGGTCTCCTACCTCGGCCTGCCAGCGCTCGTTACGCCCGCGGGCTTCGATCCGGACGGGATGCCGATCGCCATGCAGCTCATCGCCCGCCCGCAGGCGGAAGCCACGCTGCTGCGCATCGCCGACGCCTACGAGCGCGCCACCGGCTGGCTGAGCCGCGTCCCCCAGACACAGGTCTTCTCGTGAAGGGAGTTCCACCCATGCCGGGAACCGATACATTGACTTCTGCGGCACCCCCCGTGGCGCCTCCCCAGACCCATGCGGTGGACAACGCCTTGCCGCCGGGCCGCGGCCTGCCGAGCTGGTGGAGCTTCATCGAGGACCGCATCCTCCTGAACGTCGCCACGATCCTGATGATGGCGGCCATCGGCTTCATGTTCTACGAGGCGTCCAGCCGCTCCCTCCTGTCGGAAAGCCACTGGTGGGCGGAGGAGTTGGTCCGCTTCCTGGTGGTGTGGAGCGTCCTGCTGTCGCTGGGCGTCGGCACGCGGCACGGTCACTACATCCGCATGGACCTGCTGCTGAACATGATGCCGCACCGGGTGCGGCTGGCCTTCGCCTGGCTGAACAGCCTGATCGGGCTGGCCTTCAGCGTGCTTCTGGTGATCGCCGGATTCCAGGAGGTCGCGCATCTCCAGGCGATCGGCATGTTCACCGAATCCAACCTCGACCTGCCGCTGTGGACGGTCCGGCTGGTGCTGCCGCTGGGCGGGGTGCTCTACGGCTTCGCCTTCGTCGGCAACATCATCCTGCTGCTGCGCGGCCATGACCCCGATCCGCCCGTCGAGGGCGAGAATCTCTGAACGACGGCCGAAAAAGGGGAGGAAACACCATGACCACCATCATCGCCGTCGTCAGCCTGCTGTTCTTCGTGGCGGCGGGCGTGCACATCGCGCTGGCGCTGGGCGTCATCGCGGTCGGCCTGCTGACCTTCAACTTCAACATCCCGGTCGTCCTGGTCGCGCAGATGGCCTGGGATTCCGTGGACAAATACGCGCTGGTCTGCATCCCGTTCTTCATCTTCGCTGGCAACCTGATGTCGCGCGGCAACCTCGCGCTGGTCATCCTGGAGCTGGTCGGGACGATCATCCGCTACTTCCGCGGCGGCATCGCCCTGGCGCTGGCCATGTCCAGCGTGTTCTTCGCGGCGGTCAACGGCTCGTCGGTGGCCTGCGCCGTGGCGCTCGGCCCGGCGGCGGTGAAGCTGATGCCGAAGGAGGGCTACCCGCCCCGCTTCGCCGCCTCGCTGGTGGCGGTCTGCGGCACGCTGGGTCTGATGATCCCGCCGTCGCTGACCTTCATCCTGATCGGTTCCATCGTCGGCCTGCCGATCACCGACCTGTTCATCGCCGGCATCGTGCCCGGTCTGTTCGAGGCGTTCCTGCTCGGCCTCACCACGCTGATCGTCAGCCGGCTCAAGGGCTACGGCCATGTCGGGGAGCGTCCGGACTGGAAGGGCTTCGGCCAGCGCCTGCCGGGTGCCGCCGGGGCGCTGATGATGCCGGTGCTCATCATCGGCACGATCTACATGGGCTGGTTCACCCCGACCGAGGTGTCAGCGCTCGCCGCCATCTACGCGGTGGTCCTGGTGACGGTCGTCTACCGCACCGCCAACCTCGCCGCTGTGTGGGAGACGGCGCGGGAGTCGGTGCTCCAGACGGTGATGATCTACGGCGTGCTGCTCGGCTCCGGCCTGCTGACCGCGGTGCTGACCCGCCTCGGCCTGTCCGCCGAGCTGACCGCGATGCTCAAGGAGGCGCAGGTCTCCCCCTTCGAGTTCCTGCTGGCCGTCAACCTGCTCCTGCTCGTCATCGGCATGTTCCTGGACGGCGTGTCGATGATCGTGCTGCTGGCGCCGATCCTGTTCCCGATGGCGCAGGCGGTGGGGGTGAACCCGATCCATTTCGCCGTCATCATGACCGCTCTGGTCGAGGTGGCGACCCTGACGCCGCCGGTCGGGCTAAACCTGTTCGTGATGAGCCGCATCACCAAGATGCCGCTCCACGCCATCGTGAAGGGGGTGCTGCCCTTCTACGGGATGCGGGTGGTGGCGCTGCTCGCCATCAACGCCTTCCCGGCCCTGTCGCTGGTTCTGCTGACGTAAGCCGTCCCGCGCGGAACATCCTCGTACACCGGTTGCATCGGCGCCCCGCCTCGTCCATCTTCCGGCATCATGAGGGATGCGATGTCGGACGAAGCGGACAGCCTGAAGGACAACAGCGGCACGGACGGCGTGGCGGAGCGGGGGGAGACCCCGCTCTACCAGGAGATCGTCCGCACCTTGCTGGAGGAGATCGACGCCGGCGCCTACGCCGTCGGCGACCGCCTGCCGACCGAGCAGGAGCTGTGCAGCCGCTTCGCCGTCAGCCGCCACACGGTGCGCGAGGCGCTGCGCCGGCTTCAGGAGATGGGCTACATCCTGCGCCGCCAGGGATCGGGTTCGGTCCTGGCGGCGCGCCGTGCCGACGGGCGCTTCGTCAACTCCATCAGTTCCCTGGACGAGCTGGTGCAGTACGCCACCTCGACCCGGCTGGAAATCCTCTCGGTGGACCGCATCATCGTGGAGGAGGAACTGGCGGGCCGGCTGGGCTGCCGCCCCGAGACGCAGTGGTTCCGCGTCAGCGCGCTGCGCCGCACCCGCGAGACGTCGGAGCCCTTCTCCTACGTCGAGGTCTACATCGACGCCGCCTTCTCCGACGTGGTGCGCAACCTGGAGGTGGTGCAGTACGCCATCTACACGGTGCTGGAGCAACGTTACGGAGTCCGCATCGCCGAGGTGATGCAGGACATCGAGGCCGCCCCGGCCAGCCTGAACGTCGCCTCGCGCCTGCATGTCCCGCCGCAATCGCCGATCCTCGTCATCACCCGGCGCTATTTCACCGAGGACGGGCGTCTGGTGGAGATCGCGGTCAACACCCATCCGGGCGCCGGCTTCCGCTACACCATGTCCCTGCAGCGGCGCTGAGAGACACGGCCTCACGACCGGCGGAACGGTGCCCCCCGCGGGTCAAGGCCTTCGCGCAGCCCCTCGGCCAGCAGATTGACGGCCAGCGCGATGGCGGCGACGGTGACCGTGGTCGCGGCGATCAGGTGGGGGGCGTCGCGCAGGTCGGCCAGCCCGTCGCGGATCAGGGTGCCCAGCGACACCGCCGGCTCCTGGATGCCCAGACCGAGCCCGCTCAGCGTCGCCTCCGCCACCATGACGGGACCGATGGAGAGGGCGGCGCGGATGGCGACCGGCCCGGCGACCGCCGGCAACAGATGGCGGCGGACCGTGTGCAGCGGTCCCGCGCCGAGGGCGGCGGAGGCCCGCACATGCTCGGCGGTCCGGTTGGACAGGGCCAGCGCCCGGCACCAGCGGACCTGCGAGGGCCATGCCGCGAGGGCGAGCGTCAGCACCATGGCCTCCGTGCCCGGACCCAGCAGCGCGGCGGCGACGATGGCGAGCGACAGCTCGGGAAAGCCGTGCAGCAGGTCGGCCAGTCGCAGGACCACAGCGTCGGTGCGCCCGCCGACCCAGCCCGCCACCCCGCCCGAGGCGACGCCCAGCCCCAC
>NZ_JAUQTX010000342.1:0-5668 GCF_059803775.1 Azospirillum sp. UFLA03-27
GCGTATAATCGTCGGCAGCGTCAGATGTGTATAAGAGACAGGGGTGGCGCTGGTCGGCGCCTCGGCCTCCGTCGCCCAGCTCGCCTTCGCGCTGGCCGCGGCCACCGGCGGCCTGCTGCTGTGGAACTGGCCGGTGGAGCGCCACGCCTGGGGCAACGCCGGTCAGGCCGCGCTGGGCATCCTGGTGCTGCTGGCCGCCACCCTTACCTTCTTCTCCTCCGCCCACGCCGAAGCCCTGCTGCTCGTCCTGCCGGCTTTCTTCGCCGACCGGCTGCGCGACCGCCTGCCCCTGCCGCGCACCGCCGCGGGACGGGCCATGGGCACCGTGGCGCTGACCGTCCTCGCCCTGGTGCCGGCCGTCGCCGCCGTGGGCGTCGCCTTCCTTCTCTCCGCCGGTTCCGACGTGTCCGGCTACTGACCCACCCCATTCATCCCGTTCAATCCGACAAAGGACTCCGAATCATGAAGCGTCTTCTCGCCGCCGCCGCCCTGTCCGCCCTCGTCGCCCTGCCGATGACCGTCCAGGCCGCCCCGGTCGCCTACAAGCTGGACCCGGCCCACACCGCCGTGGTCTTCATCGTCGACCATCTGGGCTTCTCAAAGGCCGTGGGCAGCTTCAACACGGTGGCCGGCGAGCTGTCCTTCGACAAGGACGCCGCGGACAAGAGCAGCCTGTCGGTGACCATCGACACCGCCAGCATCGACACCAACCACGCCAAGCGCGACGAGCACCTGAAGTCGCCGGACTTCTTCAACGTGAAGGAGTTCCCGAAGCTGACCTTCAAGAGCACGAAGATCGAGAAGACCGGCGAGAAGACCGGCAAGCTGCACGGCGACCTGACCCTGCTGGGCGTCACCAAGCCGGTGGTCCTCGACGTGACCTTCAACAAGGACGGTGTCAGCCCGGCCAGCAAGCTGGACACGGTCGGCTTCTCCGCCCGCGGCACGATCAAGCGCTCCGACTTCGGCATGAAGTACGGCGTGCCGAACATCGGCGACGACATCCAGATCATCATCGAGTCCGAGGCCGTGAAGGCGTAAAGACCCGCCTTCAATCCTCCTCCGCCGCCTGCCGGACCCGCTCCCGCAGGCGGCGGGTGTCGAGCAGGATCAGAGCGCCCCGCCGCTTCTCCAGCAGCCCGTCGCGCTCCAGCGCGCTCAGCTCCCGCGAAACCGCCTCGCGCCGGGTGCTGACACGGGCGGCGAGGTCGGCGTGGGGCGGCGGCGGGGAGATGGTGGCGCTGTGCTCCCCCCGCCCGTCCGGCCGGGCCAGCCGCAGCAACTCGGCGTAGATGCGGTGGCGCACGTCCAGCGTGTTGAACTCGTTTACCCGCGTGGCGAGCTTCCGGATCTCCCCGGCCAGCAGGACCATCACCTGGTCGCAGACGTCGGGGTGGCGGTGGATGCAGTCGCGGAACAGCGGGGCGGGCATGCAGGCGACCGTGGCGTTGGTCACGGCGACGATGCCGGCGGAGCGGGCCTTCCCGTCGATGGCCGCCAGCTCGCCGAAGAATTCCCCGGAGGGGATGTCGCGCAGAATCACCGTCCGCCCGGAGATCGCGCGGATCGTCACCCGGACCAGACCGGCGGCGACGACGAAGACGTCGGTCCCCTCATCCTCGAAATCGATGATCCATTGCCCGGCCTCCACCCGGCGCCAGACGCAACGGTCCTCCAGCGTCCGCAACTCGTCGGGGGACAGGGAGCGGAACAGCGCCGCCCCGGCCAGCGTTTCGGTCCGGCGCCTCATGAACGGGAATGGGTGTCGGGCTGTGGCATGGCGCGGGATGATCTCATAGGATGCCGAAGGACGCCACGCAGAAGCCGAGACCCACAGCCCGAGACCGCCGACCAACATGAACGAACGTCCCATCGCCGCCCGGAGCCGTTCATGACCGGGACCCGTTCATGAAACGCCGGATCGAACGCCCGCTGCGCCTGTTCACCGGCCTGACGCTGTTCACCTTCGTCATCACCCATTTCCTGGCCCACGCCGCCGGGCTGCTGCTGCTTCCGGGAATGGAGGTGGCGCGGCGCACCCTGCTGTGGGCCTGGGACACGCTGCCGGGACAGGCGCTGCTCGCCGGCTCCTTCGTCACCCACGCCGGGCTGGGGCTGTGGGCGCTGTACCGGCGGCGCCACCTGCGCATGCCAGCCGGGGAGGCGTGGCAGCTGGGGCTCGGCCTGTGCATCCCACTGCTGCTGATTTCCCACGGCATGGCCGGGATGCTGTCGGACGACCTCTACAACGACCCGCTGACCTACCCGCGGGCGATCGTCCTCTACTGGATCACCGCGCCGGAAACCCTGCTGTGGCGCCAGCTCCTGCTTCTGGTGATCGTGTGGATACACGGCTGCATCGGAGTGCGCGGCTGGCTGATGACGAAGCCCTGGTACCGGCGCCGCGCCGCGCTGCTCGGCGCCTTCGCCATGCTGCTGCCCCTGCTGGCGCTGGCCGGGATCGTCAACGCCGGCTGGGACGCCGAGCGCCGGGCCGCCGCCGACCCCGCCTATCTGGAGCAGTTCCGCCCGCCCCCCGCCGGCACGCCGGAGGCGGAGAACCGCGCCACGCTGGCGGTGATCAGCGGCGGCGTGTTCAACACCTACGTCCTGCTGCTGGTCGGCACGCTGGGGATGCGGCAGTACCGCAACTGGCGGGCGCGGGCGACCAGCCCGGTGCGCATCGCCTATCCCGGCGGACGCACAGTGACCGTCCCGCGCGGCACCTCCGTTCTGGAGGCCAGCCGGGCCAACGGCGTCCCGCACACCGCGCTGTGCGGCGGGCGGGGCCGCTGCTCCACCTGCCGCATCCGGGTAACCGAGGGGGTGGACGCCCTGCCGCCGCCCAACGCCACCGAGCGGGCGGTGCTGGAGCGGATGAAGGCGCCGCGCGCCGTCCGTCTCGCCTGCCAGCTCCGCCCGGTGGCGCCGCTGTCGGTGACGCCGCTGCTGTCGGCGCGGGACAACGGCCGCACCTTCGCCGTCACCGCCCCCATGGACAGCGGGCGGGAGCTGGCGATCACCGCGCTGTTCGTGGATCTGCGGGGATCGACCTCGCTGGCGGCGGAACGGCTTCCCTTCGACGCCCTGTTCATCGTCACCCGCTACGTCCAGGTGGTCACCGACGCGATCCGGCGGCACGGCGGCTACGTCATCGCCATCGCCGGCGACGGGGTGATGGGCATGTTCGCCAACGAGGAGGACCCCACCGCGGCGGCTGCCAGCGCGTTGCGCGCCACCGCCGACCTGTGGCGCGACATTGAGGTGCTGAGCCGCGACCTCGCAGAGGAGCTGGACCAACCGCTGGCCTTCGGGGCCGGGGTGCATTCCGGCCTCGCCGTGGTCGGGGCGGTGGCCTGCTCGGAGGACGGATCGCTGCAGTTCATCGGCGACACCGGCAACGTCGCCGCAAGGCTGGAGGAGATGACCAAGACGCTGGGCGCCACCATGATCTTCTCCGACGCGGCCGCTGAACTGGCGGGGCTCCGGCGGCTGGAGCATCTGGAGCGCCGGGACGTGTCGATCCGGGGCCGCGACGGCACGCTGGGGGTACGGATGGTCCAGCGCCAGGAGGATTTGCGGGCGTTGCTGGAGGGAGGGACCACCGTTCCTTCTCCCCCCTTGGGAGAAGGTTAGGATGAGGGGGCGGCCGCAGGCCGGAAAAGCCCCGGCATGAGGCAGGCTTTCCCCACCCCGGCCCTCCCCCGCTGAGCGGGGGAGGGACATTCTGATGCATCAGAGCAGATGGGCCTGGGCCAGAACCTCGTTGCCGCCGCGCCAGATCATGTCGAGCGCCACGTAGGTGATGATGGCGAGGCCGATCCAGCCGATCCAGCGATGCTTGTGCAGCACATGCGCGATCATGTTGGCCGCAGCACCCATCAGGACGACGGAGAGCAGAAGGCCGATGACCAGGACCGTCGGGTGATCCTTGGCCGCACCGGCCACCGCCAGCACGTTGTCGAGCGACATCGACACGTCCGCCACCACGATCTGCCAGACCGCAGCGCCGAAGGTGGTTGTGGCCACCGCCGCACCGACCGCGGCGTCCCCGGAGCCGGTTCCGGCCAGCGCCTCGTCGGGCGTCACCTCGTCCGCCCCTCCGGAGTGCAGTTCGCGGAACATCTTCCAGCAGACCCACAGCAGCAGCACGCCGCCGGCCAGCGTCAGCCCGATGATGGCGAGAAGCTGGGTGGTGATCAGGGCGAAGAAGATGCGCAGCATGATGGCGGCGCCGATGCCCCAGACGATCACCTTGCGTCGCTGCTCCATGGGAACGGCGGCGGCGGCCATGCCGACCACGATGGCGTTGTCGCCGGCGAGAACGAGGTCGATGGCGACCACCTGCCCAAGGGCGGTGAGCTGCGACCAGAGATCGACGCTTTCCATATCAAAATCTCTTCGAAGGCTTCGGTTGGGCTCAATAGGGGTGTGCGGTCATCTCTTTTCTTGGGGCTTGCGCCTGAAACAGCGGCCCTGGGGGTTCTGTCGCACGAATCCAGCCACGGCGCAGCAGGTTTAGCGTGCAGCGGTGGGTTGCAACGGATGTGAGGGCGGGATCAATCCGGCGCGCGCAGCCGGTAGCCGACGCCGGTTTCGGTCAGGATGTGCGAGGGGCGCTCCGGCTCCGCCTCGATCTTCTGGCGGAGCTGGCGGATGTAGATGCGCAGATACTGCACGTCGGTGTCCGCGCCCCAGACCTCCTTCAGGATGAGGCGGTGGGTGAGCACCTTGCCGGCATGGGCGACCAGCAGGCGCAGCAGGTCGTATTCGCGGGGCGAGAGCTTCACCTCGGCGCCGCGGACCGTCACGATCCGTCGGACCAGATCGACGGCGAGGTCGCCGCTGCGGAACAGCGGGCGCTCCCCCTGCTGCTGCAGGCGGTGGCGCAGGGCGGCGCGGATGCGGGCGAGAAGCTCGTCCATGCCGAAGGGCTTGGTCACATAGTCGTCGGCGCCGAGGTCCAGCGCCTCCACCTTGCCCGCCTCGTCGGCACGGCTGGACAGCACGATGATCGGGGCGGCCACCCCGTCGGCGCGCAGGCGGCGGATCACCTCCAGCCCGCCGATCCCCGGCAGGCCAAGGTCGAGCACCAGCAGGTCCGGCGGGCGCCGCCGCACCGCCTCCAGCGCGCCCGCCCCGTCCTCCGCCTCGGCGATGTCGTAGCCCTGGGCGGACAGGGTGGTGCGCAGAAAGCGGCGGATCGGCGGCTCGTCGTCCACCACCAGGACGCGCAGCGGCAGGGTGTCCGACCTCATAGCGCCCCCTCCTCAAGGCCGGGCTCCTCAAGGCCGGGCAGAGCCGCGGCGGCGGGCATGGTCAGGGTGAAGACGGCGCCGGAGCGGTCCCTACGGTTGCCGGCGGCGATGGTGCCGCCCATCGCCTCGACGAAGCCGCGGCAGATCGCCAGCCCCAGCCCGGTCCCCGCGCGCTGCCGGTCCTGGGCCTGGACGCGGTAGAACTTGTCGAAGATGCGCTCGACATCCGCCGCCGGGATGCCGTCGCCCTCGTCCCGCACCTCGATGCGCACCCGACCGCCCTCCCGCGACGCTCCCACCTGGATCAGCGAGCCTGTTGGCGCGTATTTGGCCGCGTTGTCCAGCAAATTGAAGAGAACCCTGTCTCTTATACACATCTCCGAGCCCACGAGACTATAACAGCTATCTCG
>NZ_JAUQTX010000343.1:0-5554 GCF_059803775.1 Azospirillum sp. UFLA03-27
GTTATAGTCTCGTGGGCTCGGAGATGTGTATAAGAGACAGCCCCTGCGTTAGCGGGGGAGGGTTAGGGAGAGGGCAAAAGCTCGCGAACGCGGATGCTCAGTGCCGGAAGTGGCGCATCCCCGTCAGCACCATCGCCAGACCCTTCTCGTCGGCGGCGGCGATGACGTCGTTGTCGCGGATCGAGCCGCCCGGCTGGATCACCGCCGTCACGCCGGCTTCCGCCGCGGCCAGCAGGCCGTCCGCGAAGGGGAAGAAGGCGTCCGACGCGACCACCGAACCCTTGGTCAGCGGCTCCGACAGGCCGGCGGCCTTGGCGGCCTCCGCCGACTTGATGGCGGCGATGCGCGCCGAGTCGACACGGCTCATCTGGCCGGCGCCGACGCCCACCGTGGCGCCGTTCTTGGCGTAGACGATGGCGTTCGACTTCACATGCTTGGCGACGCGGAAGGCGAAGAGCAGGTCGGCCAGCTCCTGCTCCGTCGGGGCGCGCTTGGTCACCACCTTCAGGTCGTCAAGCGTGATGCGGCCGTTGTCGCGGTTCTGCAGCAGGAAGCCACCCGAAAGCTGCTTCACCATCATCCCCGGCTCGGCCGGGTTCGGCACGTCCTTGGTCAGCAGGACGCGCAGGTTCTTCTTGGTGGCGAGCAGGGCGCGGGCCGCGTCGTCGGCATCCGGGGCGATCACCACCTCGGCGAACAGCTTGGCAATCTCCTCCGCGGTGGCGGCGTCCAGCGGGCGGTTGACGGCGATGATGCCGCCGAAGGCGCTGACCGGGTCGCACAGCAGGGCCTGCTTGTAGGCGTCGAGCAGGTTCGCCCCCTCGGCCACGCCGCAGGGGTTGGCGTGCTTGATGATGGCGACGGCCGGACGCTCGAACTCGGCGACCAGCTCGAAGGCGGCGTCGGTGTCGTTCAGGTTGTTGTAGGACAGCTCCTTGCCCTGGAGCTGGATCGCCGTCGCCACGCCCGGACGCTGCTCGCCGGTGACGTAGAAGGCCGCCTGCTGGTGCGGGTTCTCGCCGTAGCGCAGGGTCTGGCTGAGCTTGCCCGACAGGGTGGTGCGCGGCGGGAAGGTCTCGCCGAGCTGGCCGGCCAGCCAAGAGGAGATGGCCGCGTCGTAGGACGCCGTGCGGGCGTAGGCGCGCTGGGCCAGCGTGCGGCGGAGCTTCAGCGTGACCGCGCCGTCATGGGTCGCCAGCTCGTCCAGCACCGCCTCGTAATCCTCAGGGTCGGTGACGACGGTGACGAAGTCTTGGTTCTTGGCCGCGGCGCGGATCATCGCCGGGCCGCCGATGTCGATGTTCTCCACGCAGTTGGCGTAGTCGGCGCCCTTCGACACCGTCGCCTCGAACGGGTAGAGGTTCACCACCACGAGGTCGATCGGCGGAATGTCGTGGGTGGTCATCGCCTCGGCGTGGATGTCGCGGCGGGCCAGGATGCCGCCGTGCACGCGCGGGTGCAGCGTCTTGACGCGCCCGTCCATGATCTCCGGGAAGCCGGTGTGGTCGGAGACCTCCTTCACCGGGATGCCGGCCTCGGCCAGCCGCTGGGCGGAGCCGCCGGTGGACAGGATCTCTACGCCCTTGGCCGCCAGCGCCTGACCGAGCGCGACGAGGCCCGTCTTGTCGGACACGGAGATCAGCGCGCGCGTGATGCGGACGAGATCGGGGGCGGGCGAGTGGGCGACGTTCGGCGGGCTCATCGGGGCATCCTGGCTGTCATGGAACCGGCTGCGGCGGACAGGGCCTGAGAAGACGGGGCATGGGAAGACGGGACCCGGAAAGCCGGAAAAGCGAAACACCCCGCTTCGTCACCCCCGCCCGGGCGGGGATCACGGTCGCAGGGCGAACACTCCACAGACTCTCGAAACAGGCACCGATCCGTATTCCCACGGCCTGTCCGCCGCGGATGCGCGCGGTTTACCCCCCCTTGCGCTCGCGGCGCAAGGCCCATTTCACCGTCTTGATGGCGGAGCCGGTATGTCCGGAGACGGCGATCTGGGTGGTCCGCCGCGGCTCGTCGCCGCTGCCCAGATAAATGCTCTCCTCCAGCTCCAGCGTGCCGCCCGAGGCGCGCAGCCGCCAGGCGGCCCCGCTCGGCAGCTTCAGCTGCACCTGCCCGCCCTGGACGAGGGTCGCCTGGACCGCGGGGTGCAGGTGGAAGCGGATGGTGAAGGGCCGCGGCTCCGGCGTGGCGCCGATCACCGGCTCCAACATGTCCTCGCCGCGCAGATCCTCGCCGTTCTCCGCCAGATAGACGCGGCGGCGGTGCAGATAGCCGAAGTTGCGGCTGTAGCCGTTGTGGGTGGCGACGACCAGCACGGCCCCGTCGTTCTCCTGCCGCTCGCAGCCGACATGGGAGGGGCGGCGGCCCAGCCCGCCCGCCTCGATCACCTCCGACGAATTGGTCTCGGCCAGCACGACGGTGGAATGGGCGGCTGTGCCGGCCAGCGCGGCGCGCCAGGGACCGGTCTTCACCGGATGGGCGCCGCAGTTGACGATCAACCGCTCCTTGCCGACCGACATCTCCAGCGACAGGGTGCCGGCGTGGGCGGTGGCGTCCAACCCGGTGACCGGCGGCACGCCGGTGTCCATCAGCACCATGGTCCGCCCGGCGATCAGCCGCTCGAAGCCGGTGTGCGGCGCGCTCTTCAGCGGGCGCCCGCGGGCGTCGGCCTGGGCCAGCACCGTGTCGACCAGCGCCGCGTCCTCCTCCCGCCCGCCGTTGAACAGGGCAAGCCCGCCGTCGCCGTGGCGGAAGAAGCGCAGGGCCGGGGTCATGCGGTCGATGGCGTGCTGCAGCGCCTCCGGCACGTCGGCGCGGGCGGTGCGCAGGACCGACCGCATGTCGATCAGGTCGCGGAGGATGCGCAGCTGCACCGAGGGACAGCGCTCGACATGGCCGCCGTCCGGCAGGATCTGGCGCGGCAGCTCCCGCTCCAGCAGCTTCAGCGCGTCCTGGCCGATCCGCTCATGCTCCGGCAGGCAGAAGCCGCCATAGACGAGGCCCTTGGCCGCGGTGACCAGCGCCTTGCCGTCCAGCGCGCCGGGCACCACGCGGGTCAGATGCTTGACCTGCCGGGCGAGGCTGTCGAAGACCGCGGCGCGGAACTCGTCGTCGGCGGAGGCGCAATAGAAGTCGTGCAGGCCGATCCAGGCGGCGATGCGGGCGCCCAGCACCTCCGGCGCCCAGGTCTGGGCGTTCCAGCTTCCGTTGTGGTCCAGCCAGGACAGCACCAGCGCGCGGGCGCGCCGCCGCGCCGTGTCGCCGCCGACCGCGCGCAGATCGCGCAGCCATTCGAAGCCGTGCAGGGCGTCCTGCCAGACGGCGCTGCCGGCCCGCCAGTTCGGCGCGCCGTGGGCATCCGCCGCCGCGGCTTGCCCGCCGAAGCGGAAGACGCCGGCCAGGATCGCCGAGCCGTCCCCGGCGTCGCCCGGCCAGGGGTCCGGCGGCACGGCGGACAGGGCGGTCGGCGCGCGGCCGCCCAAGGTCAGCTTGTAGATCGGGTTGCCGAAGGCGATCTGCGCGACGCCGTCCCGCAAGCGGCCCATTTTCCCACGCCCGACGCTCATCGGCTCACCCCGTCACACGGCAGGGGGAGGCGATGGCCGGCGCTTCGCTGAAGGCATTCGGGCGATCGGGGGGATGCATCCTGTTGTCGTATCAAATTCGCCTCGACCCCCGCAAGCCGGTGGTGCCCTAATCGTGCAACCGTCGCAGCCTTGCCACGAAGAACCCGTCGATGCCGCCGAGATCCCCGAGCATGCCCGGCAGGGATCGTACCTCACCGCGCTCGTTGATCAACTCGGCCAAATTGCCATCCCCCGCATGGCCGCCACCCAGATCAACCGGTGTGATGGGCAGGCGCTCGACCCGCTTGTCGCGGGCCAGGATGCGGTCGATCTGCCCCTCGCCCTCCTCCGGCTGGATGGAACAGGTGCAGTAGACCAGCGTTCCTCCCGGCTTCACCAGATCGACGGCGTGGGCCAGCAGGCGGCTCTGCGCCTTGGCCAGCTTGGCGATGTCCTCCGGCGACTTGACCCGCAGGATGTCGGGATGGCGGCGGATCGCCCCGGTGGCCGAGCAGGGAGCGTCGAGCAGCACCGCGTCGGCGGGCTGGTCGGGGGTCCAGGTGGCGGCGTCGGTCGCCAGCACCTCCGCCGACAGGTTGAGGCGGGCCAGATTCTCCCGCACCCGCTCCAGCCGCTTGGCGGAGCGGTCGACTGCCGTCACCTGCGCGCCCTGCGCGACGAGCTGCGCGGTCTTGCCGCCGGGCGCCGCGCACAGGTCGTAGACGCGCTTGCCCGCCAGATCGCCGAACAGCTTGGCCGGCAGCGAGGCGGCGAGGTCCTGCACCCACCACGCACCCTCGGCGAAGCCCGGCAGCTCCGTCAGGTTGCCGCCGGCGGCGCGGCGCAGCGTGCCGGTGGGCAGCAGCCTGGCCTCCAGCCGCTCCGCCCACACTGCGGGATCGGCCTTGACGGTGATGTCCAGCGGCGCCTCGTGCAGGTGCGCCTCGACGATGCCGCGGGTGCGGCCGATGCCGTAGGCCTGCCGCCAGGCCAGCCACAGCCAGTCCGGCGTGTTCAGGCGCCCGGCGTCCTGCTGGGCGGCCAACTCCGTCCCCTCGCGCCCGATGCGGCGCAGGACGGCGTTGATCAGGCCCTTGTAGGGTTCGGCTCCCCGGGCCGCGGCCAATTCCACCGCCGTGTCGACAGCGGCGTGGGCGGGCGTGCCGAGGAAGACGAGTTGGGCCGCGCCCAGCCGCAGGATGTCGTGCACGGTGGCCTTGGGCAGACCCGGCTTTGCGAGGCTGCTCTGGATCAGCGCGTCGATCTGGCCGAGCCGGCGCAGCACGGTGGCGGTCAGAAGCCGCACGAAGCCGCGGTCGCGCGGGTCGAGCCCGCGCAACTCCGGATGCGCGTCAAACGCATCATCGAAGGGAATGGATTTGCGCAGCACATCGCGCAGAAGATCGAGCGCGGCGGAGCGCGCGGCAAGGGAGGCGTCGGACATGCCGCTGGATGTAGCGCGCCGGGCCGCGGGTGTCGAGTAGCCGCAGCGCGGGGCGAGCGGATTCCGGCCCCCTCAGCGGGCCAGGGCGCCCCGCCGTCCGCCTTCGTGGTCGGGATAGGGGCCGACATCCTCGACGAAGAAGCAGGCGACACCCCGCAGCTCGCCCCGGCGCAGGATGAAACGGTTGCCGTTGCCCGCCTTCATCCCCCACAGCGCCGTCCCTTCCAGCGGGCTCAGCTCCAGCTCCGGCGGCACCGGATCCTCGCCCAGCCGCTTGAGGAAACGGTCGGCGCGGACGCGGTCGTCCGGCGGCAGGCTGCGCGCGGCGCGGGCGTCGTAGCGGTCGCTCTTGACGTAGCGGGTCCCCGTGCCCTGGATGGGACTGGACGGTGCGCCGGGGGCGGCGGCGGCGCGCTCCAGCATCAGCGCCCAGCGGGCGTCCCGTGCCATCGCCAGGGCACGGCGGTGGACGGCGCGGCACTGCTCGGCCAGCTCGTGGAAGCGGGGCATCAGGTCGCGCTTGCGGAAGCCGACCTCC
>NZ_JAUQTX010000344.1:0-5518 GCF_059803775.1 Azospirillum sp. UFLA03-27
GTTATAGTCTCGTGGGCTCGGAGATGTGTATAAGAGACAGGCGGGTGACGCTGGCGGTCAGCGGGTCCTGCCCATAGGGATCGGCGGACCCGACCGCGGCCGCGGCCAGCGCGTTGACCACCTCCGGCGCGGCACCGGCCACATTGTCGCTGCGGAAGTCATGGATGAAGGCGTTGGTCATGGCGCAGCGGCTCCGGCGGTGACGGTGACGGCGATGGCGCCGGTGCGCGGGTCCATCACATAGAGGCGGTCCGCGGCGTCCGGTATGGTGACGCGGAAGACGACGCGGTTGCCAACCGCCACCGGGTCGCCCAGGCGCGCGCCCGCCGGCAGGCCCAACGTGACCTCCTCCATCCGGCCCGCGGGGGCGGCGGCCCGCTCGGTGTCGGCGCCGGCCCGGCGCTCCGGATCGCTGATGCGCTTGTAGAGTTCGACGCCGAGGAACGCGAAGCCGGCGATGATCATCACGCCCATGATGACGATGAGTGCCTTGAGGAACTGCACGGTTTGGGGTCCACTCTCGCGCGAATGTGAGGAGTTTTGCCGAACGATGCCCGAACGCACCGAATTCGACGACGATGAGGACGAATACACCGGAACGCAGGACGGCGAAACCGGCGAAGGCGCGCGGCAGCGCTGGAGCGTTCCGGACGACGCCGGCGGCCAGCGGCTCGACAAGGCCCTGGCGACGGGGCTTCCCGGCCTGTCGCGGTCGCGCGTGCAGGCGTTGCTGGCGCAGGGCTGCGTGCAGGACGGCAATGGGCGGACGGTCACGGACCCTTCCGTGAGGGTGAAGCCCGGACAAACTTTCGACGTTTTCATCCCCGAAGCTGAACCTGCACAGCCCGAGGCCCAGGACATACCCCTGGACGTGGTCTATGAGGATGAGGACGTGTTGGTGATCGACAAGCCCGCCGGCATGGTGGTCCACCCCGCCGCCGGCAATCCGGACGGCACGCTGGTCAACGCCCTGCTCGCCCATTGCGGCGACAGCCTGTCGGGCATCGGCGGCGTCCGGCGTCCGGGGATCGTCCACCGGCTCGACAAGGACACCAGCGGCCTGATGGTCGTCGCCAAGAACGACCGCGCGCACCACGCGCTGACGGAGCAGTTCTCCGGCCGCACGCTCAGCCGCACCTATCAAGCGCTCGTCTGGGGCGTCCCCTCCCCCCGCGAAGGGCGGATCGAGGGCAACATCGGCCGCAGCAGCAGCGACCGCAAGAAGATGGCCGTGGTCGCCGGCGGCGGCAAGCACGCGGCCACCCGTTACCGCGTCGTCCGCTCCTTCGGCACCGCGCTGGCGCTGGTCGAATGCACGCTGGAGACCGGGCGCACCCATCAGATCCGCGTGCACATGGCGCACATCGGCCATCCCATCGTGGGCGACCCGCTCTATGGCAAGGGGCGTGCCGGACGCGCCGGCGGCAAGCATGCGTCAGCCCTGCCGGAACCCCATCGCGAGCGGTTTGTTGGCTTTCCACGGCAGGCGTTGCACGCCGTGGGGCTGACCTTCCGACACCCCGCAACGGGTGAGACGGTCCGCTTTCAGGCGCCGCTACCCACGGATATTAAAGATTTGTCAGATTTCTTAGAATCTCTGTAATCCACTATACCCGCGCGCAGAAGTCGGTTATTCTTCGCGTCAACAGCCACCAACGCTCACGCTTGCATCCGGGACCATCCCCGGCGGATCGAACGGGCAAGCGGACGGCGAGGCGGCGCAGAACAGTGAACGGCCGTGTGCCCGTCAGAAGGCACGAAAAACAGCCGTCGGAGAGGGTCCAACATGGCGACGATATCCAGCGTTCCGGTCATCAGTTCCGAAAGCAACCTCTCGCGCTACCTCCAGGAAATCCGCAAGTTTCCCATGCTCGCGGCGGAGGAGGAGTACATGCTGGCCAAGCGCTGGCAGGAGATCGAGGATTCGGACGCCGCGCACAAGCTGGTGACCAGCCATCTGCGGCTCGTGGCGAAGATCGCCATGGGCTACCGCGGCTACGGCCTGCCGCTGTCGGAGCTGATCTCCGAGGGCAACGTGGGCATGATGCAGGCGGTGAAGCGGTTCGACCCCGACCGCGGCTTCCGGCTGGCGACCTACGCCATGTGGTGGATCCGCGCCGCCATCCAGGAATACATCCTGCACAGCTGGTCGCTGGTGAAGATGGGCACCACGGCGGCCCAGAAGAAGCTGTTCTTCAACCTGCGCCGCCTGAAGGGCCAGATGCAGGCCATCGAGGAGGGCGACATGTCGCCCGAGCAGGTGCGCCACGTCGCCACGACCCTCGACGTGCCGGAGCAGGACGTCGTCAACATGAACCGCCGCCTCAGCGCGCCCGACCATTCGCTGAACGCGCCGCTGCGCGCCGACAGCGAGGGCGAGTGGCAGGACTGGCTGGTCGACGAGACGGCGAACCAGGAAATCTCCCTGGCCGAGAACGAGGAGCTGGGCAAGCGGCGCAAGCTGCTGACCGCCGCCATGGAGAACCTGAACGAGCGTGAGCGCGACATCCTGGAAGAGCGCCGCCTGCGCGACAATCCCACCACGCTGGAGGATCTGTCGCAGAAGTACGGCATCAGCCGCGAGCGCGTCCGCCAAATCGAGGTGCGCGCCTTCGAGAAGCTCCAGAAGGCCATCCGCAACGCCGCGGTGGAGCAGAAGCTGGCCGGGTAAGTTAATAACCCTCTCCCCTCTGGGGAGAGGGTGGCCCGAAGGGCCGGTGAGGGGGATGGGCGTGGCGGTACGTCCGGCACAAGCAGATCCCCCTCACCCTAACCCTCTCCCCGGAGGGGAGAGGGAATTCCCTCACGCCCCGGCGGGTTCGGCCAACTGGTCCTGCTCGTCGGGCGACAGGCCGCCCGCCTCGTCGAACAGGTCGCCGGCGACCTCCGGTCCCCATTCCTGGACCAGCCCGACCTTCACGTCCTTCAGCGCGCCGACCCGCTTTTCGGCGCGCATCACCTCGAAATTCGCCACCATCGGCGGAATGCCGAAATAGAGCGCCCAGCCGATCGCCGCCGACCCGTACATGATCAGCCAGGCCAGCGGGTCCATGAAGATCTTGCCGGCGGCGCCGATGGTGTGGTTGTGCTTCCACAGCTCGATGGCGTAGGGCATACAGCCGCAGAAATTCAGCCCGCCGACGGTGATCGGCGCCGATTTCTCGGGGTCGCGGTCGGTGACGTAGGCGACGATGGTCGGGATCATGCCGATGCCGAACAGGATCGAGGTGGGCAGCACCACCAGACCCGCCGGGATGATCAGCAGGATCAGCGTCAGCATGCTGCCCTTGCGTTTCTTCTTCTTTCCGCCGCTCTTGCCGCCGCGTGCCATGGGTGCCACCCGATCCTTGGTTTGAAGGCCGCCGTCAGAAGGCGAAGAAGAGGATGATGCCGCCGACCAGAAGGGTCGACAGCAGGCTCGACACGATGGCGGCCACCTGCCGCCCGGACGATTCGATGATGCTGTTCCGGTCGCCGATGCTCTGCCGCAGCTTGTTAATCTCGGCGTCGGCCTCGCGGTAGGCGATCTGGGCGGCCTCGAACTCAAGCTTGTCGCGACGCAGCGCCTCCGGATCGTCGACGATCTTCAGCAGATCGCCGAGCCGCCCGTTGTGGGCCGCGGAGTCGGCCAGCTTGCGCACATTGTCCTGGTGCGGCCGGCTGTGGAAGCGGCGGAAGGCCGGGTCGAGCAGGGAGACCACCCAGGCGGCGAGGTGCGACAGACCGTCGGTGCCGGTGCGCGCCTGCACGTCGGCCAGGATGGTCAGCATGGCGATCACCCGGCGCATCGGCTCGATGCTGGAACCGAGCTGGGTGTAGAGCATCTCGTCGGTCCGCCGGTGCCGCACCGCCAGAAAGGCGGCGATGTGGCGGTCGATGGGGTCCTTGTGCCGCTCGCTGCCCGCCCCCGTCCAGTCGAGCGCGCGCAGCAGCTCGGCCGGGTTGGTCGGCATCTGCTTGGCGACCAGCGGGCTTATGCAGGGCATGGTGGGGTTCATCTCGTAGAGCACGCGCTCCACCCCCAGACCGTGGCCCGTGCGGTCCAGCAGACCGCGGACCTGATCGAAGTTCTGCACCATCGGCACGAACTCCGGCTTGAAGTCGCTCTGCACGCTCACCCAGAACATGGGAAGCTGGTTGGCCAGGACCTCGGCCGACGGCTGGGGCGACTCGCCACGCAGGAAGGCTTCGGCCAGCATGGTGCCGATGCCGTCGGGCATCATCGCCTTGCCGCGGTAGCGGATGGGCGCACCGGGATCCAGCGCCATGCAGACGCGGGCGACCAGCCGTTCGGCCATGCTGCCGCCCTTGCCGGTGGTCGAGGCGGTCTGCACCGCGTTCGCCACCGCCTCGGCGCGGGCGTCGTCGCCCATGGAGCGGCGCAGCCATTTGTCCAGCTCGCCGCCCTCGATGACCGTGGCGGCGGGCGCCACATGGCGGGCGAAGGCGCGGGCCAGCGTGCGGCAATGCCAGTAGTCCTGCCCCTGGAACTCCAGCGGACGGGCGGCACGGCGCGGCACCTGCGGCTGCTTCGGGCTGAGGCGGCGCCCGGCGACCCAGAGGTCGAGGTCCTGGAGCGTCCAGCGCTGCTTGGGATCGTCGACCAGCAGACCGCGGATCACCTCGCTGATCGCCAGCGGCAGGCGCATCTGGCCGACCAGCGCCGGGTAGGACCCGCGCTCGATCTTGGCCTGAAGAATCGCCTCGTCCTCCGCCGCCCCCACCGGGTTGCGCCCCAGCAGCAGGAGCAGCAGCGTGACGCCAAGCGAATAGAGGTCGTCGGCCATGGTGCCGGTGCCGCGCCCGGCCGGCGAGGCCATGCCGCGCTCCACCGTCTCCAGCAGGACCGTCTGGCCGTAGCCGGGCGGGGTGGACAGGCATTCGCCCAGCATCAGGCTGCTGGAGGCCAGATCGCGGTAATAGAGATTGGTCGGGCGGATTGCGCCATGGACCACGCCGCGGCTCGACAGCTCCTTCAGCGCCGCAACCAGCGGATGGATGATCTGGCGGGTCAGATGGTCTTCGGGAATCGGGTCCGTGGTCTCGGTCAGGCTGTTCATCAGCCGCTTGCCCGCCGGACGCTCGAAGATCATGCAGAGGCGGCGCCCCTGGCTCGCCGGCCAGTCCACCATGCCCCAGTCGAGCAGGCGCATGTGGGCCTGGTTGTCGAGGCTGGCGACAGTGGCGGCGATGTCGGTGCGCGCCAGCGTGGCGCCGTGGCCGATGATGGCGAAGGCTTCGGAGCGCTTGTCACGCAGCGGCTTGGCCGTGTAGGCGTTGCCGCCGATTGTGTTGAGGGCGGCAAGCGGCGCGCTGGGGTGGATTTCGTACCGCTCGGCCAACTTGACCGGCTCGGCGTTCGCCATCATCCGATCCGCGGCGGCTGCGGTCATGGCATCGGATGGCATGGCGTTCGAATCCCCGGAGCCTGCGAGCGTGTGCCAGCCTTAGTCGCTCGAAAAGGGCAAACAAATTGTTAACGCGGGGAAAGTGGTCGCATCGGGCCCCCACCCAACCC
>NZ_JAUQTX010000345.1:0-5410 GCF_059803775.1 Azospirillum sp. UFLA03-27
GAAATAGGACTCACCCCCCGGCGGGGCATCGCGGGCGACGCCCCGCCGGGGGGTGAGTCCTATTTCCCTCGCCCCTCCGGGGAGAGGGAACTCCAAGCCCTCACGCCGCCACGACGCCGCTTTGACCGGCGTCGTCCCGGCGGGTCCAGGTGATCTCCTCGGTCCCGCCGCCTTCGGTCAGGAAATAGCGGCGCAGCGGCACCAGATCGGCGCCCAGCTCATAGACCAGCGGGCGGCTGGTCGGGATCTCGAACAGCGGAATGTCCTGGTCGGGCACCTTGTCGAGATGCTTCACGAGGCCGCGCAGGCTGTTGCCGTGGGCCGACACCAGCACCCGCGCGCCCAGCCGCAGGGCCGGGCAGATGCCTTCCTCCCAGAAGGGGATCACCCGGTCCGTGGTGTCCTTCAGGCTTTCGCCACGGGGCAGGTTCGCGCGGCCGATGCCGGCGTAGCGCCGGTCCGACACCGCGGAGCACGGGTCCTCGGGCTCGACGGGCGGGGGTGGGACGTCCCAGCTCCGCCGCCACAGGAAAACCTGATCGGCGCCGTGGCGGGCCGCCGTCTCCGTCTTGTTCAGCCCCTGGAGCGCGCCGTAATGGCGCTCGTTCAGGCGCCAGTGCTTGTGCACCGGCAGCCACATCCGGTCCATCTCCTCCAGCACGATGTCGAGCGTCCTGATCGCCCGCTTCAGGACGGAGGTGAAGGCCACGTCGAAATCGAATCCGGCCTGCTTCATCAGGCCGGCGGCGTGGCGGGTTTCGGCCACCCCCTGTTCGGTCAGATCGACGTCGGTCCAGCCGGTGAACAGATCCGAGCGGTTCCAGACGCTCTGACCGTGCCGCAGCAGCACGAGCCGATGCATTGGGTCCCCTCCTCCTCACGTGACGGTAGCTCCTTCGGGGAACGGGAGGGTGAGGGGAAGGGTTCCGGCGGAGGCGTCACAATTGGCGCGGCTTTGTGTCAATTTCGAAACGCGCGCGACACATTCGGACAACAAAGGCGGGGTAACCTGCGGAGCAGGCGAAATTATCCGTCCGGCGCTTGCGCAGCCGGACTGCGACGCCGAGCCAACTTGCGTTCCGAGGCCGCCATGCAGCATCATGACCTCCTCTCCAGGACCGTTTCGACCGATCGGGACATCACCCTGGAGGCGCTTCGTGTGTTCACCTACCTGAGCCGGCGGCTCCATTTCGACCGTCCCGTGCCGGTGCTCCAGTCCGAACTGGCTGATGCGCTCGGCATGCAGCGGCCCAACGTCAACCGGGCCATCAAGCTGCTGGAAACCAAGCAGATCCTTCTGCGGGATTCCAAACTGGGGCGTGCGATCACGTTCCGGTTGAACCCGGAACTGGAGGGCGGCCGGGCCTGAAACTGGTCCGGAATGATTTTCGAAACGCGTCACCTTGTCTTTACGAATTCGGCCCTCAAGAAAGCCTTCGGCTGGTACCAGAAGGTGCCGAATCAGACCGATCTTCCCTTGGGCCTGATCGCCTCCGTCGTTCCGAAATCGGACGGGGGCGTGGTGGTCATGGTGCAGCAGGGGGCCGCGAAGGTGCGGGATGTCGCCTTCATGCCCAGCAAGACGCTCGGCGTCCTCCTGCTCTTCTGCCGCCGCCAGAAAATTCCCATTCCGCGCGACGCCGACAAGGACATCTTTCCGTCCGACGATGGGATCATGTTGACGATCCGCGGCAGTTGCAGCACGACGGCGCCGCCGCCGTGATCACTCCCGCGTGATCGCTCCCGGCTGATTCAGTCGGTTCCGCAGGCGGCGGGCTGGGCCACGGCCAGGGGAATGTCCGCCTCGGTGAAGCGAAAGCCGTGACCGGCAGCGAAGTCCACCAGATCGCCCAGGGTCAGCAGGCCGCGCGATGCCCGCCGCAGCGCCGAGCGCAGGGCCGGGTCGGCCTCGGTGGCAACCAGGAAACGGATGTAGTCGCCATGACACATGCCCAAACCTCCTGGAATCGTTGTGGTCGTTCCTTGCCCTGGAGCGCGGGAATGCGGCCGATGCGGCGTTGCGCGCACAAGCAATGGTCCGGGGCAGACAGTCCGATGCCTTGATAGCGCCGATTTGCCTAAAATTGTAGATAAAAATGAGAATGGAACGATGCGGCGTCCTGCCGCACCGTTCCTTGACGGTCTATCGGGACCCGGCGATCACTCGCCCGGCTGCTGCACCGTCTCGGCCGGGCTGGCGCCCGACGCGATGCTGTCCGGCGTGATCGCCGCCACCGGCTCGCCCGGCCCGGAAACGGCGCGCAAAGCCCGCGCGGCGGCCTTCAGCCCGATGTCGGAGCGGCGGTCGGGCATCAGCTCGAACAGCAGCAGGGAGCGCCCGTTGACCGGGATTTCGTCGCCGGTCTGGGCGGTGGCGACCTCCAGCCGGTCGGGCTCCGTGGTGTCCACCAGCGTCAGCCAGCGGCTGCCACCCGCGACCTCCGGCAGCTTGAAGGGCACCACGTCGTGGTAGGCGTTGATGATGAGCAGCAGCGTGGCATCCGACGCCACCTTCTTGATTCCGGTGGCCTGCGCCCGCCCGTCGAGCAGCATGCCCAGGCAGCGTGCCATGGGGTCCTGCCACTGCTCGGTCGTCTTCTCCTCGCCGGCGGGGGTGATCCAGGTGAGGTCCTTCACCTCCAGGTCGGGGTTGTAGGCGCCGGTGAAGAAGCGCCCGCGGCGCAGCAGCGGGTGGCTCTGCCGCAGCCCGATCAGGTGGCGGACGAAGTCGGTCAGCGCCCAGCCCTCGTCGCTGACCCCCTCCCAGTCGATCCAGCTGATCTCGTTGTCCTGGCAATAGGCGTTGTTGTTGCCGTTCTGGCTGCGGGCGAACTCGTCGCCGGCCAGGATCATCGGTGTGCCCTGGGACAGCAGCAGCGTGGCCAGCAGGTTGCGCATCTGGCGGAAGCGCAGGGCGTTGATCTCCGGATCGTCGGTCGGCCCCTCCGCCCCGTGGTTCCAGGAGATGTTGTGCGAATGGCCGTCGCGGTTGTCCTCGCCGTTCGCGTCGTTGTGCTTGTCGTTGTAGGCGACGAGGTCGTGCAGCGTGAAGCCGTCATGGGCGGTGACGAAGTTGACGCTGGCCCAGGGCTTGCGTCCCCGCCGGTTGAACACGTCCGCCGAGGCGGCCATGCGGGTCGCCAGCTCGGGCAGCTTGCCCTCGTCGCCCTTCCAGTAGGAGCGCACGGTGTCGCGGAACTTGTCGTTCCACTCCGCCCAGCCCGGCGGGAAGCCGCCGACCTGATAGCCGCCGGGGCCGCAATCCCACGGCTCGGCGATCAGCTTGACGCGCGACAGCACCGGGTCCTGGCGGCAGGCGTCGAGGAAGCCGCCGCTGTGGTCGAAGCCGTAGGTCTCCCGCGCCAGGATGGTGGCGAGGTCGAAGCGGAAGCCGTCCACATGCATCTCGGTCACCCAGTAGCGCAAGGAATCGGTGACCATCTGGAGGACGCGCGCATGCACGAGGTTCAGCGTGTTGCCCGTGCCGGTGTCGTTGATGTAGTAGCGTGGGTCCGGCGCCAGCCGGTAGTAGGAGGCGTTGTCGATGCCCTTGAAGGACAGCGTCGGCCCCATCTCGTTGCCTTCGGCGGTGTGGTTGTAGACGACGTCGAGGATCACCTCGATCCCGGCGTCGTGCAGGCGGGCGACCATCTCCTTGAACTCGTGGATCGCCCCGGTCGCCATGTAGCGCGGGTCGGGCGCGAAGAAGGAGATGCTGTTGTAGCCCCAGTAGTTGCGCAGCCCCTTTTCCAGAAGGTAGCGGTCGTCCACGAAGGCATGGACCGGCAGAAGCTCCACCGCCGTGACGCCCAGCGAGCGGATGTACTCCACAACCTCCTGCTGGGCGAAGCCGGCGAAGGTGCCGCGGTACTGCGGCGGCACCGCCGGGTGCCGCATGGTGTAGCCGCGCACGTGGGTCTCGTAGAAGATCGACTTCTCCCAGGGGATCGCCGGGTGGCGGTCATGGCCCCAGGTGAAGGCCGGGTCGATCACCACGCATTTCGGCATGCCGGGGGCGCTGTCGCGCCGGTCGAAGGACAGGTCGCCGCGCGGCGAGCCGACGCGGTAGCCGAAATGCGCGTCCGACCAGCGCAGCGGCCCGACCATATGCTTGGCGTAGGGGTCGAGCAGCAGCTTGTTCGGGTTGAAGCGGTGGCCCGCCTTGGGCTCGTAAGGTCCGTGCACGCGGTAGCCATAGACCGTGCCCGGCCGGGCGTCCGGCAGATAGCCGTGCCACACCTCGTCGGTGTATTCGGGCAGCTCGATCCGTTCCAGCTCGCGGCGTCCGTCCTGGTCGAACAGGCACAGCTCCACCTTGGTGGCGTTGGCGGAAAACAGCGCGAAGTTGACGCCCAGCCCGTCCCATGTGGCGCCGAGAGGGTAGGGAAGACCTTCCCGGATGCGGGACTGGCGGAAAACCTTAGGAGCGAACGGCGGCTTCTTCACGGTTGAACCTCGGTGTGGGCGCGTTGCGGCATGAAGCAGCACAGGAACGCGCAAGCCGCCCCGGTGATCCCGTCATCGGCGCAATTTCCGATGTTTGAGGGAGCTTCAACTCCTGGCCGAACCATTTCGTGCCACCTCACCCAAAGAGTGGGCCTGGTATGAGCATGGTCATAGTCGTCATGGCGGGTCGCGCCGATAACTATCGCGTGCTATCATCGGTTCCAGGCAATAAAGGCAAATAAACTTCTGGGGGAGGTCCGGGAGATTTCCGACAAAGGGCCAAGAAAACGGGTGTAACGCAGATGTCAGTTTTTGCCTTTCGGTGCCACCGCCGCTTCTTCAGCGCCGAAAAGGCGGAAAGATCAATGAAGGGCAGAGCCAACCACCATGTCTCTGCGGCTTCTCCGGCCCAACGGCGATCTGCCGCCGCGAAACCCGCAAGCGCCGCATTCTGAATCACCCACATCGGTCATCGCCCCAGGCGCCGGCTTCGCCGGTGCCCGGCGGCATCGTGCATCCGGTGGATCGGTGGCACCGCTCCCGATCTGCCTCACCAAGACGCCCCCGCCCATGATCCGGCTTTCGGTCAACGCCCTGCTCAACTTCCATCCGAAGGCCATCCTGGCGGCCATCGTCCTGGTGATGACGCTGCTGGGCGGTGCGGCCTGGGGTGCGCTGTCGCTGGTCGATTACGTCAGCACGCTCGACCGGGCGGAACGCGGCAGCCGGCAGGCCGCGGCCTTTCTGGAGGGTCACGCCGACGCCGTGCTGGACGGCGGCGCGGCTGCCCTGGCGCGGGTCGCCGACCGCCTGGAGGCGGGCGGACTCGCGTCGCTTCCCGACAGCGCCCTGGGTGAGGCGCTGTCAGCGTCGCGGTTCGGTGTTCTGTCCATCCTTGACGCCGAAGGCCGGACGGTGTTCGGCCTGTCTCTTATACACATCTCCGAGCCCACGAGACTATAAC
>NZ_JAUQTX010000346.1:0-5385 GCF_059803775.1 Azospirillum sp. UFLA03-27
GAGATCTACACTCGCGTATAATCGTCGGCAGCGTCAGATGTGTATAAGAGACAGGCCCGTTGGGGGGCGATCCGCACCTGCCAGGCCTGCCTGCTCGCCGCAGCAGGAGCCGCGCTGCTGTCGGCCAGCGCCCTTCCCATCGCCTTCCTGCTGGGGGCGCTGGCGCTGGGCTTCGCCTTCGGGCCGGAAACGCCGGCCAGCACGCAGCTGCTGTCCCGGCTGACCCCGCCGGAGAAGCGCCCGCTGGTCTTCTCGCTGCGCCAGACCGGCAACCAGTTCGGCGGCATGGCCGCGGGATTTGCCGTGCCGCTGCTGGTCCTGTCCGTCGGCTGGCAGGCCAGCCTGCTGGTCGTGGCGGGCGCCACCGCCGTCCTGGCGCTCGTCCTGGAGCCGCTGGCCCGCCGCCACGACGGCGACGACCGCGCCGCCCCCCGCCCCGCCGGGCGCGGCACGTTGAAGCGCGCGCTCGATCTGGTCGTCGGGGAACCGGCGCTGCGCCGGCTGGCCATGGCTGTCTGCGCCTTCTCGGCCATGCAGCTTTGCCTGAACGGCTTCCTGGTCAGCTTCGCGGTGACCGGCCTGGGCTGGAGCCTGCCGCTGGCGGGCACGGCGTTGGCTGTGGCGCAGGGCGCCGGGCTGGTGGGGCGCGTCGGCTGGGGCCTCGTGGCGACGCGCTGGGCGCCGCCCCGCGTCATCCTCGCCGGGCTGGGCGTCGCCATGAGCGTGGCCGCCGCCCTGGTCGCCATCGCCTCCCCCGGCTGGCCGGTGCCCGCCTTCCTGGCCGTCTGCGCCGCCTTCGGCCTGTCGGCGAGCGGTTGGAACGGCCTGTTCGTTTCGGAGGTCGCCCGTCTCGCCCCGACGGGCCGGGCGGGCGAGGCGACGGGCGGCATGCTCGCCATCGCCTACGCCGGGCTGGTCATCGGGCCGGCGCTGTTCAGCCTGCTGGTCGCCGGGGGCTTCGGCTATTCCGCCGGCTATCTGGCGGCCGCCGCCGCCGCGCTGGCCGGCGCCGCGGCGCTGGTCATTCCCCTGCCGCCGGCCCCCACCCCGGACCTTTCCACCGCTGCCGAGGACACCCCATGCGCATGATGAGCGCCCGCTGGATCGCCGAACAGGTCGCCGCCCGCGCGGTCAGCGCCGTCGCCCTCTACGACGATCTGCTGGAGCGGATCGCGACCGAGAATCCGCGGCTGAACGCCATCGTCCATCTCGACCCGGAGGCCGGGCGGGCGGAGGCGCGGGCCGCCGACGAGCGTGCCACGCGAGGCGAGGCGCTGCCCCTGCTCGGCGTGCCCTTCACGGTGAAGGACAACATCTGGGTGCGCGGACAGCCGGTCCGCCAGGGATCGCGGCTGTTCGAGGACTTCGTGGCGCCGGAGGACGCGGTGGCGGTGGCCCGGCTGCGCGCCGCGGGCGCCGTCTTCGCGGGAATCACCAACTGCTCGGAATTCGCCTGCAAGGGGGTGACGACCAATCGCCTGCACGGCCCGACCCGGAATCCCTGGGACGTGGCGCTGACGCCCGGCGGTTCCTCCGGCGGGGCGGCCAGCGCGGTGGCGGCGGGCTTGGCGCCGCTGGCGCTGTGCACTGACGGCGGCGGCTCCACCCGCCGGCCCGCCGCCCATGTCGGGGTGGTCGGCATGAAGCCCTCGGCCGGCGTCGTCCCCCACCCCGTCGGCTTCGCCGAGCCGGTGTTCGGCAATTCGGTGATCGGCCAGATGGCCCGCTCCGTCGCCGACGTGGCGCTGATGCTCGACGCGCTGGCCGGGCCGGACCCGCGCGACCCGCAATCGGTGGCGGTGTCCGGCTCCTTCGTCCATGCCGCCGCCAACCCTGACCCGGCGGGCCTGCGCATCGCCTACAGCCGACGGCTGGGGCTGGACGCCCCCGTGGACCCGGAGGTCGCGGCCTGCGTGGAGCGCGCCGTTCACCGCCTCGCCGACGCCGGGGCCATCGTCGAGGAGGCCGACCCGGTCTGGCCCGACGGTGCCGGGGAAAGCGGCCTGATGCCCCTCCAGTTCGCCGGCCTCGCCGCGCTCTACGGCGAGCGCTACCGCGCCACGCTGGACCTGTTCGACCCTGACATCGGACAGCAGATCGGCGCCGGGCTGCGCACCAGCGGCGCGGAGGTCGCCCACGCCCTGCATCTGCGGGAGGAGGCCTACCGCGCGCTGGCCGCCCTCTTCACACGGTACGACCTGCTGGTCTGCCCGACGACTCCGGTCACCGCATGGCCGTTCGACCGGCTTGGCCCCGCCACCATCGACGGGCGACCGGTGACGCCACGCGGCCACGCGGTCTTCACACCTCTGTTCAATCACTGCTACGCGCCGGCCTGCTCGGTCCCCTGCGGGCTGACGGAGAGCGGCGGGCTTCCGGTTGGGCTGCAGATCGCCGGCCCGCGCCTGTCCGACGCGGCGGTGCTGCGGCTGGCCGCCGTGGTGGAAGCCACCTGCGGTTACACTGGCCTTGTAGCGTGACAGCCTTTTGAAGAAAAAGAGAAACGGCGATGGGGATAGAACGGACAGCCTGTATCAATTACCATCGTATTCTGGCAATCTTCACCTGGAGAGGGGTGGAGTAGGGAGATACGGGTGAAGACCAGCGAGCCGGACCAGCGGCCTGGATGGTCGGCGCGTCGGTTGTCGATTCTTTTCCTTATGGTTGCATTACCGCTGATCGCCTTTGAAGTGTACAACATCCTGGAATTGCGCAAGTCCCGGGAAACGGAAATCCGCCTGGAGTCGATGCAGCTTCTGGATCAGGTCGAATCCGAACAGCAGCGCATCGCCGACGATATCGAACACGTTTTGGTTGCCCTTACGGAGATGGGCATAGGGCAATCGTCTCCAGCGGCCTGTCAGGACACACTTCTTCGGATCAAGGCGAAGTTTCCACCGTATCTGGCGGTGAGCATCAGCAACCGGTCTGGGACCATCTGGTGTTCCACCCAACCGCAGGCACGCGGTCTTTCGGTCGCCGATCGCAGCTATTGGCAGGAGGCGTTGACCAGCGGGGAGCAAACCAACGGGGCCACCCTGACCTCCCGCACCACGGGCCGCCCCTCCATCCCCTTCGCCCTGGCCTACAAGGACGGGAACGGCGTTCCGGCAGGCGTGGTGACGGTGCTCCTCGACACCACGTGGCTGAACCTGTTCCTTCGCGAGAAGAGTCTGCCGGACGACGCGGAGGTGGTGATCGCCGACCGCTCCGGCATCGTCCTGGCGCACCAGCCGGAGATGCCGGACACCGTCGGCAAACCGCTCCACACGCCTTACCAAGTTCTGCTGGAGCAGGGCGAGCGGCGTGTGGTCGAAGCGCCCGGTCCGGATGGCCGGATGCGGATCACCGCAATGTCGCCGCTGGCCGCCGGCGTTCCCAACCTCTACGTCCATGTCAGCCTGGACAAGGACGAATCCATGCGGCCGGTCAACGCGGCCGCCCGGCGCACGCTCATCATTTTCATCGGGCTTTTCCTGTTCGCCGGGATCACCGCGGGCTGGAGCCTGTGGCGCTTCCTGCGCGCGCACGATCTGGCACGCAGCAATGCGTTGCGCATGGCGGCGGTGCTCGGCAGCACGGTGGACGGCGTGATCGAGATGGACCGCGACTGGCGCTTCACCTACCTGAACGACAAGGCGGTTTCCCTGATCGCCCAGGGCCGCGACCTGCGTGGGCGGTCGCTGTGGGACGCCTTTCCGGAACTGGTCGACACGCCGCTGTGGCGCAAGGCCCATCAGGCGATGGCCGGGCAGACGCCGATCGACGATGAATTCCAAGGGATGCGCACCGGACGCTGGTTCTGGATGCGGGCCTTTCCCAACGCGAACGGGATGTCGGTCTATCTCCTCGACATCACCCGGCGGCGCCAGGCCGAGGACGATCTGCGCAAGAGCAAGGACCGGCTAAGCTTCGCCCTTGAATCCGCCCTGGCCGGCACCTTCGACTGGGATCTCACCTCCGGCCAGGGGCACTGGTCGGAAGAAACCCACCGCATCTTCGGCCTCGATCCCGCCGTGCATGAGGCGACCAGCGCCATGTGGCGGTCGGTGGTCCATCCCGACGATTTCGACATCGCGACGCTGAAGGCCCAGACGGAAATGCTCGCCGAGCGGCGTTCCTACGTCCGGCTGGAGTACCGAATCGTCCAGCCCGGCGGCGCCATCCGCTGGGTCTCGTCGATCGGGCGGGTCAGCTACGGCCCCGACGGCACGCCGCTGCACTTCAGCGGCCTGAATCTGGACATCACCGAACGCAAGGCCCTGGAGGAGGCGCTGCGCCGCAGCGAGGAGCGGCTGACCATCGCGCTTGCCGCGTCGGAAGCCGGCATCTGGGATTTCGACCAGCGCGACCGGACACTGGCCTGGTCGGATGGCATGTACCGGCTGTACGGCGTCACTCCGGACAACTTCACGCCCGGCGAGAACAGCTTTTTCGAACTGGTCCACCCGGCGGACCGGGACTCGGTGCGCCAGTTCACAAAGGACGTGCTGGAAGCCCGGCGTTCCGATTACCGCGGGGAGTTCCGCATCCTTCATCCGCGCGATGGGGTGCGCTGGATCATGGCGATCGGGCGCCCCGTCTATGACAACGGGCGCCTGGTCCGGCTCAGCGGATTGAACATCGACATCACCGGGCGCAAGATGATGGAGCAGGCCCTGCGCGACGCCAAGGCCAAGGCCGACGAGGCCAACGTCTCCAAGTCGAAGTTCCTGGCCGCGGCCAGCCACGACCTGCGCCAGCCGCTGCAATCCGCCCTGCTGTTCGCCGGGGTCCTGCACCACCACGTCGATCCCGTCAAGGGGCGCGGCTCGCTGGCCTCGCTGGAGCGTGCGCTGGAAACGCTGAAGAATCTTCTCGACAGCCTGCTGGACGTGTCGCGCCTGGACGCTGGTGTCATCAACCCGCAAATCGACACGGTGTCCCTGCGCCCGATGCTGGACGAGATCGAGGCGGCCTATGTCCCGATCGCCTCCAGCAAGGGGCTGGAGTTCACCGTCGTCCAGCCCGCGCCGGATCTGGCGGTGCGCAGCGACCGGCTGCTGCTCGGCCGGATGCTCCGCAATCTGGTGGAGAACGCCATCCGCTACACCGAGGCGGGCTATGTCCGCGTGTCCTGCGAGGCGGCGAACGGCACCGTCCGCATCATGGTGCAGGACAGCGGCATCGGCATCTCGGCGGAGCAGCAGACCAAGGTCTTCGAGGAGTTCCATCAGGTCGCCAATCCGGAACGCGACCGCAGCCAGGGGCTCGGCCTGGGGCTCGCCATCGTGAAGCGGCTGTCCCGGCTGCTGAACCATCCGGTGTCGGTGCGCTCCGAACCGGCCCATGGGTCGGTCTTCTCCCTGTCTCTTATACACATCTCCGAGCCCACGAGACTATAAC
>NZ_JAUQTX010000347.1:0-5359 GCF_059803775.1 Azospirillum sp. UFLA03-27
GTTATAGTCTCGTGGGCTCGGAGATGTGTATAAGAGACAGTTCCCGCGCAGCAGATTGACGATGCCGGAGAAGTCCGTGCCGCCGAAGCCGGCGTTGCAGAACAGCGCGTACATCTGCGCCGCCTCGCCGCCGAGCGGCAGCGGGCTGCCGGTGCTCTGCCCGGCCTCGACCGCCAGCTTCAGGTCCTTCAGCATCAGCGCCGCGGCGAAGCCCGGCTGGTAGTCGCGGTTGGCCGGCGAGGTCGGGACCGGACCTGGCACCGGGCAATAGCTGGTCAGCGACCAGCATTGGCCCGACGACTTGGACGCCACGTCGAACAGCTTCTGCGACTCCAGCCCCAGCTTCTCGGCGAGCGCGAAGGCTTCCGACACGCCGATCATCGAGATGCCGAGGATCATGTTGTTGCAGATCTTCGCCGCTTGGCCGTTGCCCGGCCCGCCGGTGTGCACGATGGCCTTGCCCATCGCCGACAGGATCGGTTCGGCGCGGCGGAAGGCGGTGTCGCTGCCGCCAACCATGAAGGTCAGCGTCGCCGCCTCGGCGCCGCCGACGCCGCCGGACACCGGCGCGTCGACCATGGCGTGGCCTGCCGCCTCCGCCGCCGCGGCGACGGCGCGGGCGCTGTCGACATCGACGGTGGAGCTATCGATGAACAGGCTGCCCGGCTTGGCCTTGGCGATGATGCCGTCCGGCGCCGTGTAGACCTCGCGCACGTGCTTGCCGGCGGGCAGCATGGTCACGACCACCTCGGCCTCCCCCGCCGCGGCGCCGGGGCCGGTGGCGATGGTGGCGCCGGCGTCGCGCGCTGCGGTGCAGGCGGCTTCCGACAGGTCGAAGGCCAGCACGGTGTGGCCGGCCTTCAGCAGGTTGCGCATCATCGGCGCACCCATGTTGCCCAGACCGATAAAGGCGATCGTCGCCATAGCGTTTCCCCCTCGCTTTATAATGACGCTATCAGCCGCCGGTCAGATGGCGGGCGATGATGACGCGCATGATTTCGTTGGTGCCTTCGAGAATCTGGTGAACCCGCAGGTCGCGGAAAATCCGCTCGATCGGGTATTCCTTGATGTAGCCGTAGCCGCCGTGAAGCTGCAGCGCCTCGTTCACCACCTGGAACCCCGCATCGGTGGCGAAGCGCTTGGCCATCGCGCAATGGGCGGTCGCCTCCGGCGAGCCGGCGTCGAGGCTGGCGGCGGCGCGGTGCAGCATCAGCCGCGCGGCGTCCAGTTCCGTCGCCATGTCGGCCAGCTTGAACTGCAAGGCCTGGAAGGCGTTCAGCGGCTTGCCGAACTGCTTGCGCTCCGTGGTGTAGGCGATGGCCTGCTCCAGGCAGAAGCGCGCTCCGCCGACCGAGCAGGCGGCGATGTTCAGGCGCCCGCCGTCCAGCCCCTTCATGGCGATGCGGAAGCCCTCCCCTTCTTCGCCGATGCGGTTGGCGACGGGCACGCGGCAATTCTCGAAGATGACGGCCGAAGTCGGCTGGCTCTTCCAGCCGAGCTTGTGCTCCTGCTTGCCGAACGACAGGCCGGGCGTGCCCTTCTCCACGACGATGCAGGAAATGCCCTTGGGGCCGGGTTCGCCGGTGCGGACCATGCAGACATAGACGTCCGACGTGCCGCCGCCGGATATGAAGGCCTTTGAGCCGTTCAGCACGTAATGGTCGCCATCCCGCTCCGCCCGCGTGCGCAGCGAGGCCGCGTCGGACCCCGCCCCCGGCTCGGTCAGGCAATAGCTGGCGAAATGCTCCATGGTCGTCAGCTTGGGCAGGAAGCGCTGACGCTGCTCCGGATTGCCGAAGCGGTCGATCATCCAGGAGGCCATGTTGTGGATGGAGATGTAGGCCGCCGTGGACGGGCAGGCCGCCGACAGCTCCTCGAAGATCAGCGCCGCGTCGAGCCGCCCGAGGCCGGAGCCGCCGAACTCCTCCCCCACATAAATGCCGGCGAAGCCGAGTGCCGCGGCCTGTCGCAAGGTCTCGACGGGAAAGACGCTGTTCTCATCCCAGTGCGCGGCGTTCGGCGCCATTTCCTGCTGCGCGAAGTCGCGCGCCGTGTCGCGGAACGCCTGCTGCTCCTCCGAAAGCGCAAAATCCATGCGCATCCTCCCCAGAACCGCAGTGGCCCGGAGTCCATGGCGGATCTCCGGTTCTCATTGTTGGGTGGAAGGACTATCATGCTGGATACGCGCTGTCCATCTCTTGTATACAGAGATTGGAGCGGCGGAAGGCCGCGGATGAGGAAGAGGACACGCTCGGGATGAGCGACCGGATTGCCGCCAGCAAGACCGCCGACAAGGGCGCCACGCGCGCCGACGAGGTGCGGCTCGCCATCGAGGAGGACATCTTCCTCGGCCGCCTGCGCCCCGGCACGCGGCTGGACGAGGAAAGCCTCGCCCAGCGCTTCAACATCTCCCGCACCCCGATCCGCGAGGCGATCCTCCAGCTCGTCCACGCCGGGCTGGTGGAGAAGCAGCCGCGCCAGGGGGCGGTGGTGGCGCCGCTGAAGCTGCACCGCATGGTGCAGATGTTCGAGGTGATGTCGGAAATCGAGGGGCTGTGTGCCCGCTTCGCCGCCCGCCGCATGTCGGAGGAGGAGAAGCAGGCCCTGAAACATCTGCACGACACCTCGAAGGTGCATATGGAGGCGCGGGAGCTGGACGCCTATTACGCGGTCAACCGCACCTTCCACGAGGCGGTCCAGGCGGGCAGCCACAACGAGCCGCTTCAGGAGATCGCGCGCGGCCTGTTCGCCCGGCTGGCGCCCTACCGCCGCTACCAGCTCAACCACCCCTACCGCGTCAAGGACAGCTTCAAGGAGCATGACGACGTGGTGGAGGCGATCCTGGTCGGCGACCCGGAGGCCGCCTACGCCGCCATGCGGCGGCATGTGACCATCCAGATCGACATCTTCACCGAGTTCGTGTCCATCATGGGCGGAAACGAAATACAATAACCCGGTCTTCCGTATACAAAGATGTGGCCGACGGCAGGTGCCCGTGCTAAACCCTGGACACCGGATCACCGGGTGCATGGAGGGAATCATAATGTCCGAAGCGGGTGGAAATCTGGTGGGTGGCAATCTGTTCGAGCTGTTCCGTTCCCGCTTTCCGGCGGACCGCAGCCGCCCCTTCGCCGAGACCGAGCCCGGCACCGCCAACGCCCGCACCGTCACCTACGGCGATCTTGAGGCGTTGACCGGCCGTTACGCCAACCTGCTCGCCGACCTCGGCCTGAAGAAGGGCGACCGGGTCGCCGTGCAGGTGGAGAAGTCGGTCGAGAACATCATCCTCTACCTCGCCACCGTGCGGGCGGGCGGCGTCTTCCTGCCGCTGAACCCGGCCTACACGAAGGCGGAGGTCGAGTATTTCCTGACCGACGCCGAGCCGCACGTCTTCGTCGCCCGCCCCGAATCCGCCGACGCGCTGCGCGAGGTCGCCGACAAGGCCAAGGTCGCCCATCTGCTGACTCTCGGCACCCATGGCGAGGGCACGCTGCCGGAGCAGGCCGCCGGCAAGGGCACGGACTTCACGACCGTCCCGGCCGAGGCCGACGATCTCGCCGCGATCCTCTACACCTCCGGCACCACCGGGCGATCGAAGGGCGCGATGATGAGCCACCGCAACCTCGGCTCCAACGCGCTGACGCTGCACAAATACTGGGGCTTCCAGCCGGACGACGTGCTGCTGCACGCCCTGCCGATCTTCCATACGCACGGCCTGTTCGTGGCGACCAACTGCGTGCTGCTGAACGGCTCCTCCATGCTGTTCCTGCCGAAGTTCGACGCTGAGCAGGTGATGGGGCTGCTGCCGCGCGCCACGGTGATGATGGGTGTGCCGACCTTCTACACCCGCCTGCTCGCCCATCCCGGCCTGACGCGCGAGGCGACGGCGCACATGCGGCTGTTCGTCTCCGGCTCGGCACCGCTGCTCGCCGACACGCACAAGGAGTTCTCGGCCCGCACCGGCCACGCCATCCTGGAGCGCTACGGCATGACGGAGACCGGCATGCTGACCTCCAACCCGCTGGACGGCGATCGCATCCCCGGCACGGTCGGCTTCCCGCTGCCGGAGGTCTCCGTGCGCGTCGTCGACCCGGAGACCGGCGCGAGCCTCGGCACCGACGACATCGGCATCATCGAGGTGGCCGGGCCGAACGTCTTCTCCGGCTATTGGCGGATGCCCGAGAAGACGAAGCAGGAGATCAAGCCGGACGGCTTCTTCATCACCGGCGACGTCGGCAAGGTGGATGGGCGCGGCTATGTCCACATCGTCGGGCGGGCCAAGGACCTCATCATCTCCGGCGGCTTCAACGTCTACCCGAAGGAGGTCGAGACGGTGATCGACGGCATCGACGGCGTGGTCGAATCGGCGGTGGTCGGCGTGCCGCACCCCGACTTCGGCGAGGCGGTGACCGCCGTCGTGCTGCGCAAGCCCGGCAGCGCCACCCCGGACGAAGCCGCGGTGATCGCCGTCTGCAAGGAGCAGCTGGCCAACTTCAAGGTGCCCAAGCGCGTCTTCTTTATGGACGAGTTGCCGCGCAACGCCATGGGCAAGGTGCAGAAGAACCTGCTGCGCGACGCCCACAAGGACCTCTTCACCGCGACGAAGACGCGCTGAGCAGCGCGCGGCTTTCCCTCTCCGGTCAAATCCGTATAAGGTTCGGCGTTTTTTCCACCCGGTGGGTTGTGGACAGGCCATCGGCGACTCGATACGCTGCCGTATGGTCTCCGGAGTGTTACCGATGGAAGCGAAGACGCTGAACCGCGAATCCTGGCTGTCCGCCGCCTTTTCCGCCCTGGCGGAGGGCGGCGTCGAGCAGGTGCGGGTCGAGCTTCTGGCCAAGCGGCTGAAGGTGACCAAGGGCAGCTTCTACTGGCACTTCCGCGACCGGATGGAGCTGGTGGAGGCGATGCTGGAAGGCTGGAAGACCGGCCGCATCGAGGCGATCAAGGCGCAGACCCGGCTGGACGGCCGCACGCCGGCCGAGGGGTTGCGCTACGTGCTGTCGTTGTACGGCGGCAGCAGCAACCCGCGCGGCATCGCCATCGAGCTGGCAATGCGCGATTGGGCGCGCCGCGATCCTCGTGCGTCCGAGATCGTGGCCGAGGTCGACCGCGAACGCCTGCGCTGCGTGTCGGACCTGTTCGCCGGCCTGGGGCTGGACCCCGACGACGCCTTCGCGCGGGCGTATCTGTTCTACTCGTTCATCTTCGGGGAAGGGCTGCTGGCCCGCTCCGCCGCGCCGGACCGCTTCGAGAAGGCGCGGGACATCTGCGGGAAGGTGCTGGTGCCGGAGGGAGTGGTTTAACGGGCGCTGTGTTGCCCCCACCCTTCCCACGGCTTCGCCGCGGGCCCCTTCCC